>JAICGT010000040.1 GCA_025922995.1 Fimbriimonadales bacterium | reverse complement strand
GCGCCCGCTTCGATAATCGAAAACGGGCCAACCGAGACGCCTTCGCCAATTTCTGCCTTCGCGTCGATGATCGCCGTCGGGTGGATTCCGCTCAGCGCACTGACTCCTCTTTTGTTAAGACCTTGAATGTGAGTTCTGCCTCCGCAGCGATTTCGCCGTCCACACTCGCAGTGCCGCGCATGCATCCGATTTCTTTCCGGAACCAAAGCACTTCCGCAGTCGCTTCGAGTCTGTCGCCTGGAACGACCATGCGTCGAAAACGAACTTTATCCAAGCCCGCAAGCAAAGGACGAACCTCCGCGAACTTCGGGTCGGACAATAACACCAACGCACCGACCTGCGCCATCGCTTCAACGATCAAAACGCCCGGCATGATCGGCATTCCGGGGTAGTGACCCTGAAAGAATTCCTCGTTGATCGTAACATTCTTGTATCCCGTTCCCCTCACACCTACCTCCAACTCCGTCATCCGGTCGACCAAAAGGAACGGGTACCGGTGAGGCAAGACAGCTTCAATTGCTTCGATATTCAAACTTATGCTAATCCTCCCACGTGCAAACTTCGGCTAACCTCGCCGAGGCCGCCACATTCAGACGATGCCCGCTTCGCTCGCCCACAACGTTCAAAAAACGAGGCGGTACTTGCGAAAGCATCAAGTCTCCGATCAAGTCCAACAGCTTATGTCTTGCGGGTTCGTCCGTAAAGCGGCACTCAGTACGATACCCGTCGGCGCCTACCACCAGCGTGTTATGCTCGTTCCCACCCTTGCCCAGCCCTGCGGCTTTAATGAGCGGTATGTCCGATTCGTGGCAAAAAGTACGCGCGGGCGCGATCTCCGTTTCGAAGTCTTCGGGCAATTGGGCTTCGAAGCTCAGGGGCCCGGGCCAATAGCCCGATCGCTCCCAGTCAAATCGCCAGCGGCCGGTGCCCGCCGAAATGCCGATCAACTCTTCGCCGTCTCCCTGCACATTCACCCGGCTAAAAATATGCACCTGTCTTTTCGAGCCTAGAGCCTCGCTCCCGACAGCCCGCAAGCCTTCCAAGTACTCTTTGGCGCTCCCGTCCAAAATCGGCAGCTCCGGCCCAACGACTTCGATTTCAGCATCGGTGATCTCCAGCGCCGCGAGCGCGGCCATGATGTGCTCAACCATCCCAATCGAACCGAGCGTAGTGGTGTTCTTAGTTTCGGTGACGTTGCCTGCGACCGCAGCAATGCGTTCGTCGCCGGAGCTAAATGCAATACCGTCGGAGCCTGACCTTGCGACGGCTCTGCAGACAACCCCGGAGTGGATGCCAACCCCCTCGAAGGAGACTTCGCCCGACAGGGTTCGCCTATCGAACTCCGAAGTCATTTCTGTTGTTCCCGCTTTAGTTTTGCCACTTCTTCCTCGAGTTCGCGAACTCGACGAATCAGGGCTGGAAGCTTTGTCATCGCCGCCATGATCCGCCGTTCTTCGGCCACCGGGCGAGTTACCGGCCGACCCATGTATCCACCGGGCTCCAAGATGTCGCGTGTGACGCCGGTCCCCGCGCCGAACTGGCTGGCGTCCGGAGTAGCAACATGGTCGGCCGCCCCCGACTGGCCCGCGAACACGTTGTAGGCTCCAATCCGAGAACTGCCACCGATACCAACCTGCGCAGCCATGACTGTGTGTTTGCCGACGGAAACGTTGTGCGCAATCTGAACGAGGTTGTCCAGCTTCGTCCCTTCTCCGATTTTTGTATCTCCTGCCATCGCGCGATCGATCGCAGTCAGGGCGCCGATTTCGCAGTCGTCACCCACTACAACGCCTCCTACCTGGGGAATTTTCTTGTGCATCCCCGCGTCGAAGTAATAGCCGAAGCCGTCTGCCCCCAATACCGAGCCGGCGTGCACGGTGGTCCGGTCACCCAATCGCACCTCTTGATAAAGCGTCACGTGCGGAAAGAGTCTGCAGCTTTTTCCGAGTCTGCAGTCCTCTCCAATGTAACAAAACGGATAAACCCTAACGTCTTCTTCGATTACGACGCCGCGTTCGATAACGCAATATGGCCCGATTCTTGCGGACGAATGAACGACTGCGTCCTGCGAAACGATCGCGGTTGCATGAATACCGGATGCCAACGGCAATTCGCGAATAAGTGTCGCGAGTATCCGCACAAAAGCTTTCCTAGGATCGTCGCATCTAATGTGCGGTTTGCTGGACTCGACCTCTTTGCCGACCAAGACTGCCGCGACATCCGAATTTTCCACAAACTTCAAATACGCGTCAGATTCCGCGAATGTGATCGCTGATGTGCCCGAATCGCCCGCCGGAACCGCATCGGTAATAATCAAATCGCCGGGGCCGAACATTTGGCCGTCGACGATTCTTGCAATTTCTTCCAGCGTGTGGGTCAAGGATGATTGGTCCAAGCGATAAATTCTCCAGTCTTGTCCGGCGCCCGTCCCGGCCCGGTAGCCAGTTTGTACCCGCGAATCCGTAGCCAAAGTTCGAGTCGACTTCGCAGAACGTCGTACGGAACAGGCAGCGGCGGCGGCTCAGCGACATTCGACGACACTCCGGGAGCGGCGGGGATCACCACCGTCGTTTCGCCCTGGCCGGTGATAAGCTCGGATTTCTCACTCAGCAACCGTGGCAACGTCAGCTGCGCGGTTTGTGCGAAGCGCTGTCGAGCAAGCTCAGCCGCTTCGGCGTCTGCCCGCGCTGTCTCTTCTTGAATCCGTTGCTGATTCGAAGCACGCTCCGCGGCCAGCATCTGGTCGAACTGCGACAGCACGGCCTCGATCCGTTTTGACACCCACAGGTCGTGCTCTTCCAACTCGCTCCGCAAACGCACGATTTCGGCGTCCCACTCCTCTTCGACCGGCCCCTTTCGGGAGGCGAAGCGAACGAAATCGCTTCGACCGTCGTCCGGCCACCCGACGAGCAGCCCGAGCCGCACGATGATCGGCCCCCGGACCGCGGCGGACGACTCCAAGATCGATGAAATCGCCGCGATTGACGCCTCGCTGCCTTCCGTTGCTCGCTCTCGGAGCGACTCACGGAGGTCCGCAGCCAACACCCGGGCTCGAGCCCTAAGTTGAACCTGGTACGCTGCCTCCAACTTGTCACGTGTGTCTCGAAGCTGCGCCGCCAAGAGCTCACGGGCGTCCGCGCGACGATTCGCCACCACAGAGCGGTCGATCATGCTCGATGTGAGCCCGGGCAGCGTCGCGGTCGTTGACGCCGTTCCCGCCGGCGCGGCGACCGGGTCCGGCCAGCCGATCGCCGCCTCGGCGCTCGTAAACCGGGCAACGGCGCCAAGGTCCACCCAGACCTCCTCTTGAGCCGCTTCCTTGCAACCCGAGACCAGAGCTGTTAGGCTAAGGGTTATCGATATCCATCGTCTTGAGAGCTTCATCAGTTAAATCGGTTGCGCCGTACACTGCCATCTGGTTCTCAAAAACCAACGTAAATCCGTCTCTCTTGCCTACTTTCTGGACTGCCGCCCTGGCTTTATCGAGCACGTCCTGCTGCTTGGCGTTCGCTCGCTGCTGCATTGCCGTTCCGAGCATATTGTCTAACTGCGGCAGCATATCCTCTGTGCCTTGCGACATTCCGGACAGTTCCCTTATGCGGCTCTGCTGTTCTGCGGAAGGATTGAGCACGCTAATCAATCGGCGCAACTCTTCGCTCTGCGTTTGCGCCTTCGTCTTTAGCGCTTCTAACTGCTGCGTCTCGGCTGGCGTCGGTTTTTCCTTGTTCCAAAGGTCGACCATTTTTTGCACGTCTTCGCGCGCGGCGGCCTTGTTCGTATTGAGGAATTGAATCAACGCGCCGTACTTCGTGCGCAATGCCTCGAATTCCTTCTTCTCGCGCTGCCCTAGCTTAGACCGCTCGGCCACGTCGCCGAGGCTGACAACGGCGAATTTCTGCGTATTCTGATTCCATGCCGTCAACGCGAACATTCCTATAAAGAACGCTGCGAAAATGATCAAGTATGTTTTCTTGTCGAGTTTCATTTTTTTGAGTAACTTCTCCTGCTGTGATGGCCTTAGAATGTGCCACCGATTTGGAAATGGGTGCGAGGCTTGCCCTTTTCGTCGAAGCCGATGTCGAGGCGAATAGGGCCGAATGCGGTCTTGAAATTGACACCGACCCCGAATCCTAATTTGAGGTTGAGGTCCGGAGATTGCGTAAACTCGCGGACGGTTCCGTAGCCACCCCATGCCCCACCATAGTCGATAAATGCGACGACATTGAACGATTGCTGGATCGGATGTCTGTACTCCAACTGAGTCATAAATGTCGTCTTTCCCCAAAACCGGTCTTCCGTATATCCACGAATGCCGTTCGCGCCGCCCACAAAGAACTGTTCCGTAAACGGAACCTCGCCGATGATGTGGCCGGCGTACACACGGGCGGCCAGCACGCGGCGCGGTTGGTCGAATTCTTCCGGCTTACGCTTTGGGCCCGGACTAAAATACTTGCGGTAATCCACAACAAACTTTGTAAAAAAGTTCTGGCCCAAGATGTCGTACCCGCTCGTCAGGCCACCGACGCTCGTAATATTCGAAAAGCTGGGCTCCAACGCGAGGCGAATCCAATCGCCGCTGGCCGGGTCGACGCTGTTGTCACGTCGATTTCGGATAACGCCGAGACTGACCGACGCCAAGTCGCCGTCCTGGACAATAAATTCTTCGCCGGGGTCGGGCGTGAAATTAATGGTGTTCAGGTTTTCCGCTCGTAAGTTGATGTTTGCTCGCGTTTCGCGGTCGGTTGGCCGTGATATGCCGATTGTTCCGCCGGTTCGTCGCTGTGAGATGCGGTCTTCGGTATTCAGGCTCCCGCCACCTCCTGCGCCGAACAGCGTCCCGCCGAAAACGAAAGTCTCTCTGGTAAACAGGCTAGCCGTAAGCGCGGTGCGCTTGGAATCCAAAATTGGATTTCCATAATCGAGCGTCACGCTCGTTCCGAGACCCTGTGCCGACTGCAACACGTTGATTCCTACCATTTGCCCGGTGCCGAGAAAATTGGTTTCCTGTAAAGAGACAAATCCTGCAAGGTTGTTTCTCGGATCGACTTGAACACCAACATTAAATACGCCCGTGCGCGTTTCCTTGACTTTCAAGATCAAATCCACTTTGCCGAGTTCCGGTTCAGCGCTGTCCGGCTCGATGCTCTCGAACCATCGTGTATCGACGATCCGCCTCAGGTCGTCGCTCCACTTGACGGAATCCAGCAAATCTCCGGGCTTCGTGTCCATGAGCCGATCGAAGACCCCGCGCTTCGTGCGCGTGTTGCCCTCGATGATAATCTGGCCAACTCTGGCTTCCACGATCTCGACAATAAGTTTCGTCGGGGTCGTCTGGTCGGGCTCGAACCTCGTGATCCTGGCAAACAGCCCCCTGTCCCGATACAGGTCGCTTAACGATCTCGACGCGGTGTCCAACAACGACACGTTTAGGACCACACCGGGCTTGATGCCTGCGTCTTCAAACACTTTTAGGATGCGTGCCGTGTCGAATACCGTATTCCCGGACACGGCAATGGACTCGATGACGGGCCACTCGACAACCTCGACCACGACCTTCCAAGTCCGATCGTCCAGCAGCTGGCCGTAAACGCGAACCTCCTGAAAAAGGCCGAGCGCTTCCAAGCTCTGCCTATCCCGTGAAATCTGTTGGGGATCGTAGATCTGTCCAACTTTTGTTCGCATACTTGCGACTACCGACGACTCCGGGATGTTCTTAAGCCCGCGTACTTCGATGCTGCTCACCAATTCCCCTTGAGCTAATGCACAGGCGAAACTCGCCAGCAAGACAACCATGGTAACTAAGCGCTTCGTCAAATAGTCCTCCGTGAATCTACGTCTTCAAGTAAGGCGCCAGCCGCTGGCGCAGTTGTTGCCTAGCCCTTGCCAGGCGGCTGCGGACCGCCTCGACGGTGATCTCCATCACTTCTGCAATCTCGTCGTAGGATAGCCCTTCCAAGTCTCTCAGCACAACACATTCTCGATATCCGTCCGGCAAATCTCGAATTGCCTCCGACAAAACGCCACGAGCCTCGTGTCGCTCGGCTTCTCGAATTGGGGTATCCCCCGAATCTTCGATCACCATCGGGCCGCTCTCGACACCGCCGGTATCGAGCGACGACTCGCGATCGCGACGTCGAACCTCGCGGCCGATCCGATCTTTGTTCAAGTTCACCAAAATCCGATACAGCCACGTATACGTCGCCGAGTCCCCCCGGAATTTCCCCCACGCGCGAAAAGCGCGTAGGAAAGTCTCCTGGGTCAGGTCTGCGGCATCGTCCGAATTGCCGGCCAGTCTTAATGCGACGTTGAATATCCGCCTCTCATAAGCCGTGACCATGCGTTCGAACTCATCTCGATTTGCCCTCATAACCCGGCAGAACCAGGCTCGCTAGGGTTAGACCGGGTCGGCGGCCCATCGTTTCGCAAATCGATACTCAAAATCTCCTCGTATAGCTCAGCGTCGCTTTGAACAGCCCCTCGCCGTCCAGCGCGATGCCGACGGTAAACCTGCCCAGGATCGGGTTGGACGTCGGCAACCGGTATGTCAACTTGACTTCGTCGAGCGACTCCCCGGCCAGCGCGTATTGCTCTAATAACCTACGGTACTCGATAGTGAAACCGTTACCCAGAGCCTTTGCGACCGTCAGTCCCCCGATCCCCGTCCCGAAAAAGTCCACGGAGAAGTAGTCCAGTCCGAGCGCGCGCTCAATCCGCCTCGTCACCTGGCCAAGCAGCAGCGGCGCGGCAACAGAGGACAGCAAAGACTTGATCTGGCCCTCGAAATCGCCGAACCCGACCGAGGCAACGTTCTCGATGATGTCCTTTTGTCCGAGGATCGCCATGATCTGGCTCTGCGTGAGGTCGGGCGGATCGCTCGTGGCCTGAATATCCAGCTCTTCGTCGCTTAGCAGGTCGCCGCGGATTTCCATCGTGATCACGTACCGCTGCGGCCCTAATCCGCCGTCAGCAGTAACGCGCGTCGAGGCGTTGAGGTTGATCTCCAGCGAAGCTTCCGAAATGCCTTCAAAATTCTTGGAATATGTGAACGTGGCTATGCCGCCCCGCTCGAGTCGAATCCGCGAACTCGGCAAGTTCAGATCGCCGGAGTCGACCGTAAAGTCCATGCGAGCGTCCAGAACGCTGAGAGGCCCTTGCAGCCGGCCTGAGCCCGACGCCTGCGCTTCTAACGGTCCGTTCGCTACCTGGCCGTTGCGCAACTCCAAATCGACGTCGAAAACCGGGTTGATCGGGAGCAATCCTTGTCCTTCGGCAACCGGAAACTCGCCTGCCATGCGCATCGCGGCTTCGGAGGCGACGACCGTTCCCTGCACGAACGGCTCGAAGAGGTCGCCCGAAAGCTGAATGTCCGCATCGAGTATCCCGCTCGCTCGAGAGTCGGTGCCGAATCGTTGCGTGAACCTAAGCCCGGTCGCGTATAGGTGAGATCCCTCTTCAATCGCCATTCCGTCGAAAGCGAAAACAACCGCCGCCCTGGCGTCGCCGCCCTGCTCGCTGTCTGCCGAGGCCGTGATCCGAACGGTAGACCCCGCAAGTTCCGCGCTGAGATTCGCATTCACGAGCGCCGTATCCGCTGCCGTGAATTTAAGCTTGGGAGCCTCCAGGCTGATCGAGCCCGTCGTCTCCAGCGCGTTGAGCGTGCCACCCACGAGTAGCCTGCCCCCCCTCACCTGCCCCTCGGACTGTTCGGGATCAATCCCGAGGAAGTCGCTGATCTGCCGAATGTCTCGATCCGGCACGATCATCAGCGCCGAGATGGGCTCGTCCTTCGGGATGGTCGCGGGGTATCGGAACGGAATGTTCACGCCTACCAGCCGCGCCTCCAAATCGCGAATCCGAACGAACCCCGCCCCCGGATCGTTCGGATCGGTCTCGCCCAAGTCGCCTGCAGTGATCGACCCGTCGCGAATAAAGAAGGGCCCGGCGGTTAAGTCGAGCGCGATATCACCGTACTTCAACCCTTCGGTCGCGACGGTAACGTCAATTTCCGGCTTTTCTATGTTCCCGCCTGCAACGAACGAGGCGTCCGCTCTCCCGGATAAATTGGCGAGTTCAGGGCGAATCGCCTTGAACCAATTCAAGTCGATGTTATAAATATCTCCGCTCAACGAAACCGTTCCTGCTTCATCGATAAAGTTGTCGCCCGGAT
>JAICGT010000039.1 GCA_025922995.1 Fimbriimonadales bacterium | reverse complement strand
CCCGGGACACAGGAGACGGGAAGAATTGACTTGGTGTGGCGCCCCGAGCCTCAGCTACCGAATAATCGGCACGTACCGCGGAATGCGCGGGCCGGCGGGCTTGAATGGAATCGGCGTTATTAAAAGGCTATCGATTTTCATCCGGTAGGCGGGTGCGTTGTCGGCAAGGGTCACGGTGAGAACATACTGTCCGTTCCTCAGCGTTAATTTGCCGAGGTTGTACCAAGCATAATCGCCGCCGGAGTACTGCGGGTTGGCTAGAGGGGCAAGAGTAACGTCGCCGACGGAAACGGTCACGAACGAACGCAATTCCTCGGGAACGGAGGCGGATATCCAGACTTCCGCGACTTCGATTTCAGGCAAAGACTGGAACTTGTATTTAGCGAAATAGCCCAACCGCGTGGGTTTAATCGGAGTATCGAGCGCGAGGGCGCGTTTGTTGGAGGCCGCAGGATCGACAGCGGCTTCGCCGAAATTCGTTTCGATTGTGGACTCGCCTTCGATCCACGAATACGGCGCGACTTTGAGAGTAAGCTCGCGATATACGTCGATCATTTTCGCAAACGCCGCGCCGGGGCTGCGTTCCATGCCTCTAAATGCGTCCTCGAAAGCGAACGTCGTGCTAGCTGTGGGGATTCGCTTCGCCTGGGCTTCTTTTTCAAGCGATCGGAAGTCCGCCCGCAGCAGGTCGATTGCGTCGATGGGAGCAGGCATTTCGTCAGTGCCTGAGATTATGACCGGCAATGTGTCGATCACCAATTCGATACCTTCCTTGACCAATTTCATTTCGACCGGGCTGCCGTCGTAATTACGGATCGACACGACCGCAGGGTCGGTAAATCGAAGTTTTGTTTTCGTCGGAGCGTCCGTTCGCCATAGCGCTGTGAATTCGCCGAACGGCGCTTTCATGCGGTAGCCCTCGTAATTCGGGCCGATGTCCAGGCGGTCACCGGCAACGGGCACCGGCAACCACCAAACGTTGTTTGGCAGCAGCATTGTATTTGCCGGATAGCGTGCGTTCAGCGGATAAAAGATAGCTCGCGGCATTTCGTTGGCAGTAGTCGGGCTTTGTGAAGCTTCGGCGTTTAACGCAGCCACCCATGTTGCTTCAGAGCCATCGCGCCAACGCACAAACCACGCCTTGGCGCCGAGGCTGAGGGTTTGCGTAATTACATCGCGCAGCTGTTTTTCGCTTTCGTAAGGGCCGCTGAGGCTAGTTGCAACGAGCCATCTCCTCGAATTCCACGCAATCGCCGTCGCTGCGGTCGCCGCGGCATTCGTCTCCAAGGGATCCATCGCCACGCCCTTCGCGATCATCCCGATGCCGTCGCCGGAAGGATTCTCGCGGTATTGCACCGCCGACCAATCTTTCCATTCGTAAATCACCGGCACGTCGACGACCTGCCGAACGGCTTTGGCTATTCTTCCCGTGCGGCGTAGCGCGGACGTGCTGATCACGGTTCGTACGTCGTTCCAGTAAGCGTTTTGGAATCGAGATGCATATAGAATGTCCGAAGTCTCCGGATCGAAGAACGCCTCGACGCCGCGGGTCTCGCCAAACAGAGGAACTAAACGCGCTGCGGCTGAAAACGAGTCCATATTGCGTCGCGTAAGTTTCCAAGCGACTTCAAGAGCGGGGGTGGTCTTGTACTTCTCTTGCAAATACGCCTCGAATTCCAGTCGGAACATTGCGGAATCGGGGACGAGATCGCGGTTTGCCGAAGTCCAGCTCTCCGCATCACCGAAAGGATTGAGAACGCCGCGTAGCCCTGGGCCAAGCTGTGCCTTCGACAGTTTTGCCAACATCGTATCGCGGCGGTTGTCCAATAGCTCCCAATAATCGGGCAGCGACGATTCGATGACGCGTGGGTAAAGCAGCGCGACGTAACCCGCATCGCTCGCCGGCAAAGAAAGCGTGAGGCGAGCAACGCCATCGACCACGTCCGACCAACCTTTTGAAGTAATCGAATAGTCGTTCGGATTCAAAATCAAATAAAACACGGAGCGCGCGCGCGGCATGGGAATGCGAATGTCGGCGCGCGGGTCCACTTTGTCGATGCGATAGCCCGCCGGGTCCACAACGAACGCCGGTGCGAGAGGCGCAGGATCAGCCAACGACACGAGATAGCGAATGCCGTCGGCTTCGGCAGCCGCCGCGATCGACTTCAGGTCGGTCGCCATGCCGAAATCGAGAATAAGGTCTTTGACTCCGGCAGTTCGAGCCTTCGCAAGCGCATCCGCTTGTGCGGGAATGCGGTAGCCGACGGGCATGTAAGGCTTGCCGCCCCAATCGAGAGCGCGGGACGGAGTAACGGACCAGGTGGCGCCGCCATGGGAGCCGGAAGTCTGGCAGAGTGAAACAGTAAACGCGGCGAGGAGCAATGCCGCAGCTGGAATACGCACGCTTATCAGACTACCGCAAGGCGTCGCGCGGTTCGCTTAGAAGAACCACGCTGCCAGGAAGTAGTTGATCAGGTAGATCATGACCATCGAGATCACGACCGTGTCAGTCGTGGACTTGCCCACTCCGACCGCGCCGCCTTCAGTGCGGAAGCCCTGTTGGCACGCGACTATGGCGACGATGACTCCGAATACCATCGTCTTCAGAATCCCGCCCACAAAGTCCCACGGATCCATCATGTCTTCGATGGACTCAAGGAAAGTGCTCATCGGTATGCCGTGGATCGTTCCCACGAGCATGCCCCCGATGATCCCGCTGTAGACTCCGATGAGGCCGAGCATCGGCAGCATGAGAACGGAGGCGAGCAACCTCGGCACAAGCAGGTAGTTGTATGGATGCACGCCGAGGGCACGCAGCGCGTCGATCTGCTCGGTGACCGCCATCGAGCCGATTTGAGCCGCCATCGAGCTTCCGCATCTTGCCGCCACCATGATGCCGGCGACGACCGGGCCGAGCTCGCGCGCAACGGTCAAGCCGACCGTTCCACCTACCATGGAGCCCGCGCCGACTTTCAAAAGCAGCGGAGCGATGTACAAGGACATGACCGCGCCGGATGCCAGCGTCGTAAGTACGACGATCGGCACTGATCCCATTCCCACGAAAAGCATCTGCGTCAGCAATTCGCCGATCTCGAACGGCCGCTTGAAAATTCTCCGCAAGCCCTCGAACAGGATGATGGTGATTTCCCCGATGAATTGCAGGGGACTGTAAGTCCAGCGAACCCACCAATGCTTGCTATCTGCGATCGACATCCGCTAGAGCTTGACGTATGGCCGGAGCTTTTCGTATGTCTTCGGGCCGATTCCCTTGACCTCGAGCAGCTGTTCGAGCGAAGTAAACCTTCCTCCAAGCGACATGCGGCGAGCTGTGATCGCCGCTGCGGTCGCCGGTCCAACGCCCGGCAGCCGGTCGAGCTCTTGCGCCGATGCGGTGTTGATGTCTATTTGCTCGCCGACGTACGCGCCATCGGGAGCGAACGAGTCCGGCCCGTAAGGGCCGAGCTTCTCTAAATCGCTTTCGCCTGAGTAAGGCACGTAGACTCTGGAGTTGGGGAGCAGTTTGGCCGCCAAGTTGACGAGGCTGAGGTCTGCTTCCGAAGTCGCGCCGCCTGCTGCTTCGACCGCATCCTGCACGATCATTCCCGGCTCAGCTCGGAAGACCTTCGGGTACCGGACGGCGCCGGCGATATGAACTTCGAACTCCCGATCCCCATCGATGTCCAACGGCGCGCGGGTGCTCGAGTAGCCGGAGCCGTACCAACCTAGTGCAACGGCGGCGACGCCGATGATTCCGGCGACCGCCCATCGCTCCTTTGCCGATGCCAGGTACAGCATTCCGAGAAATTCTACGCCCAAGTCGCGATTTCCTGCGACGAGGTGTGGCCGTCGTTCAAAATTGGCGGCATGGGTGAAATGATCGAGTTCTCCGGCAACGGCAAGCAGTTCCAGGGCTATCTTTCCCCCCCGCCCTACGGCAGAGGCCCGGGCGTGGTCGTAATCCAGGAATGGTGGGGCTTGGTCGGCCACATCAAAGACGTGGCGGATCGCTTTGCAAAGGAAGGCTTCGTCGCCCTCGCTCCCGACCTTTACGGCGGCGAATCGACGACCGAGCCGGATGACGCCGGCTCCATGATGATGGCGCTGCAAATTCCCGAGGTTCAAAAGCAACTTGCAGGCGCGGCCGACGCGCTGCTTGCCAGACCAGAAACGACAGGCGACACGTGCGGCGTCGTGGGCTTCTGTATGGGCGGCCAGCTTGCGCTCTTCGGCGCGGCGTCCGAACCCGGAAAGTTTGCCGCATGCGTGAACTTCTACGGCATTCACCCGAACGCAGATCCGCCGTTGGAGAACCTCGCAGCACCTGTCCTTGGCATCTTTGCCGAGAATGACGAGTACGCCGATCCTGCCACGGTGCGGGCTCTCGACGAGACGCTCGGCCGCCTCGACAAGCCACACGACTTCGTTACTTATCCCGGCACCCAGCACGCGTTTTTCAATGACCAGCGGCCCGAGGTCTACGACGCGCAAGCTTCCGCAGACGCATGGCAGCGGACGATCGCGTTCCTCATGAAGCACCTTTCTTAAAAAAGAAATAGCGCGCTTTGGGAGAAGCGCGCTATCTATCTCGATTCGAGATTCGACTACATAAGCGTCATCGTCATTTTGATCTTCTGATTGATGACCATTTGGCCGAACTTCGTGCCGACGTCGGCGTTGGTCGTCATTGTGCGAACCATGCCGGTTCTCACGTCGATCTGCCCGGTGCTCGTCGACTTCAAATTCATGTTCACCTTGTTCTGGCCCATTGCCATAACGACGGTGCCATTCATGGAGGCGCTGATGCCGACAATAGGCTTGCCCGCGATCGTCTTGAAGCCGGTCACTTTATAACTCACCGGAATCTTGCCGCCGCTCTCGACCTTCATTCCGCTTTGGCCGCCTGCCGCTGCGATCATTTTGCCGATGTCGACTGTGGCAGTCCACTTCGTGCCGACCTTAACGGCAGACTGCGGGAAAATCACGCCTTGCAGCCCGGCTTGAGCGGACATCGCGCCCATAGAGCCTGCCGTGACGTCGCCGGAAATCCATGCACCGAGAGGAGAGTAAGTAGCCGTGACCACCTGCTTCTCCATGGCTTTTTCCATGGTGCTCATGTCACCCATGCCGCCCGTCAACTTGACGTTGGTAGCCTTGATCTCGAAAACGGTTCCCTTGGCGTTCTTCGACTTGGCGATGAACCACTGGTTGTACGTTCCCTTCATACTTTGGCCCCCGGCAGTCGCGCCGCCCGAGGTCGTGTCCATCGTTACTTTATACTGAAATTTCGATCCTGCAGCAGGCTTCACACGCAGAGTGGCGGACGTTTGCGCCCACGCCAACCCCAGTACCAACCCGGTTGCTGCGACGACAATTGCCGCCTTCTTAAATTGTTTCATGACTGCTTAAGTATACGGGCTAACCCTGTGCGGGGTTACCCGGCGCGCTCGTATACATCCATCGCTTCGTCTACGATCGCCCTCTGATCGGCGCTTGCCGGCACCATTGGCAGCCGCAGCGTGTGCGTATTGAATCCACGCTTTGTGAGGGCGTACTTGATGGGAGTCGGGCTGGTTGTACAGAAGATAGCCTGGATCAGCGGCAACATCTTCTTGCTCTTTTTCGCCGCCTCGAACGGCGACTTGAAGAACGTCTCCATCATATCGTAGAGATCCGCGCCGATGATGTGGCCGGCGACGCTCACCAAGCCGATCCCGCCAACCGACAGGATCGGAAGCGTCAAGGCGTCGTCACCGCTATAAATTCGAAAGCCCTCCATCGACCTGGCAGCAACGTCGGCGATTTGTCCCAAATTCCCGCTCGCCTCCTTCACGGCGACGATGTTGTCGCAGTCTTCAGCCAGTCGCAGAACCGTCGGTGTTTCGATGTTCACGGCAGTGCGCCCCTGGATGTTGTAGAGCAGCACGGGCAGATCGGTACTCTCAGCAATGGCACGGAAGTGCTGGTACAGGCCCTCTTGATTAGGTTTGTTGTAGTAGGGCGAGACTGCCATCACGCCGTGGGCGCCCATCTCGGTCGCCGCGCCTGCGAGGTGCTTGCTGTGCCTGGTGTCGTAGGTGCCGGCTCCGAACACCACTGCCGCTCGGTCGCGCACGGCATCCAACACGACTCGAAGAAGCTCCGCCTTTTCGGCATCGCTGAGCGTCGGCGACTCGCCCGTCGTCCCCGAAACCACGACGCCGGTGTTCTTCTGCTCGTCCACCAGGTAGCTCGCGATTCGGGCGGCTTCGTCGTAGTCGACGCTGCCGTCTTCGTTCATCGGGGTCACCATCGCGGTGAGCAGAGGGCCCCACTCCTTCGGTCCTTGAAACGCTCCCATGTCGTTTTCAGTGTATCACGGCGTCGCGCGGGTACGCTTTCCGTATGAAGAAACCGTCGAAGAAGGAAATCAAGGAGAAACTCGAAAAGTTTCGAGAAGCAAAGCCGGGATCACCGGGCATCGACCCTCACGGAGGCGGCAGGCCGCAGCCGAAGAAGCCTAACAAGGAAAGGATTCGGAAGCAGGGAGTTTAGACCTCGCACAGTGAACGAATCCCCGATCCACGACAGGCTCAGGGCTCGCCTCTCGCTCGTCCGTAAAGACCTCGACGAAGTGATCGCTCGCCTCAACAACGACGACCTGTCGTTCGCACCAAGAGAAGGAATGCGAACGATCGGCGGACAACTCACGGAAATCGCAGGCACGGAGATTCAGGTTCTCGCCTATCTCCGCGACGGCAAGCACATCCCCTGGGAAGAGTCGAACGACTTTGGTGAGCGAGCAAAGAGCCTCGAAGGCATGAAAGCCGCATTAAGCGAAGTGCGCCAGGCAACACTCGACTACCTCGATACGCTAGCTGAAGAGCAGCTTGAAGACCCGGTGCCAATGCCGAAAGGCTGGTTCGAGTCACTCGAAAGCGATGCCGTTCCGCCGAGCGAGGTTTTCCGCAGCATCGCGCAACACGAGTGGTATCACGTTGGACAACTGGTTTCCTACCAGTGGTATCGCGGGGATGACCCTTACAAGTGGCAGTCTCATTCTTGAAGAATTCTCCGATACGTCTCGTATCGCTCGGGGCGAACATTAACGCCGAGTGCGTCCTTCACGCCGCATTCGGGTTCGTGCAAGTGAGTGCAATTCGAGAACTTGCATTTGAGTCCCGCAAATTCGGGAAAGTGCCAGGATAGCTCCTCGGGCGACAAAGGCTTGAGTCCCAGGCTGCGGATGCCCGGCGTATCGATGATTCGCGTGCCGTCGCCAAGGTCGTGAAGGCTGGACCAAGTTGTGGTGTGACGGCCTCGACCGTATCCCCTGCTCACCTCGCCCGTCCGCTCTGCGATTCCCGACGCAACGTTGTTCAGCAACGACGATTTGCCGACACCGCTATGGCCGACGAAAACGCAGGTGCTTCCGCTTATGAGGTTCTTGATTTCATCTAAACCCTCGCCCGTCTCGATTGAACATCCGATAATCGGGAGACCTAGGTCTGCATACGGGGTCAGCTTATTAAATTCTTGCGTCCGCTCTTCCGGCGTCAAGAGGTCGAGTTTGTTTACACACAAGGCTGCGTTGGCGCCGCTGCGATCGATTGTTATGAGGTAGCGGTCGATAAACCTGACATGGAGCGGCGGCGATTTTACAGAAACCACGATTACGACAAGATCGACGTTCGCCGCAATTGGAAGTTCTAAGTTGGGGTTGCCCGGGTCAGGACGCGAGAGGAGCGTCTTTCTCGGGGAGACGTTTGTGACCAGAAGGTCGGCTCGATCAAACGAGGCGACATCGCCGACGGCAACCCGATTGCCGTTGAGGCCACATTCGAGCTCTCCAACGTGGCAAGTTTTTGGTCCAACCCACACTACCGTGCCGGTCTCTCCTAAATCTCCGGCCGGAGATTCAGCGGCCCGCTCCTGCGTAAGCAGACCGAACACGATGTCATGGAGCGACTCCGGTTTCACTCCCGGCAAAGGGCTTGCCGCTTTTCGGATCGAGGCCGCCTGCTGATACAGCTTGCGGCGCTCGGTGTTTCCAAGCTCAGATAGTTTGCTTGTAAGAATGCGATATTGTTTTCTGTCCAATTTTCATTTCTGCCTTGTTTTTGACGTGCGCAAAGATGCGCCTAGACCGACGAGGTCCGGTGCACGCGAGCAAGGCGGAAAATTTGGAGGGGCCTAAGCGGCCGCTGCACCGGAGGCGAGTGCGGAAATTTTCGTGTGTTGTGATTGAGTCATTCGCCAATTCCTCCTTTGG
>JAICGT010000038.1 GCA_025922995.1 Fimbriimonadales bacterium | reverse complement strand
GCTTCGGCAATAAAAATGAGCGAACTGAATCTACAAGAAAATGCGACTAAATAAACGCAATGAGCGGTGAATGGATGAGCAGCCACTGGCCCGAAGATCCGATCCCATCCATCGGTTCTCGCCCAGACGAATAACTGGTAGCCCGGACGGGATTCGAACCCGCGACCTTCGCCGTGAAAGGGCGATGTCCTAACCGCTAGACGACCGGGCCGTGCGAGCGCTCATTATACCGAGGCATAATGAGGGCACGTGATTCAGTTCCAGAACGTCAGCCTGGAATACGAACGGAATCGGCCGGCTCTCAAGGATGTAGACCTCACGATCGAACAGGGGGAGTGCGTCTTTCTGCTCGGGCCATCCGGTTCCGGCAAGTCCAGCATCTTGAAGCTGCTGCTGCGCGAGCTTCGAGCAACCCGTGGGAGGGTATCGGTTTTTGGCCGAGATCTGGCTACTCTCCGGCCCCATGAGATCCCGGTCCTGCGCCAACGCGTCGGCTTCGTCCCGCAGGACATCCTGCTGCTTCAGCGCAAGACGGTCTACGAGAACCTCGCATACGCGATGCGGGCCGCAGGGCACACGAACCGCATGGTCCACCGGCTGGTACCGGAGTTCTTGGAGCGCTTCGGCGTTCTCCACAAGTCTCGTTCGTTCCCCGGAGAGCTGTCCGGCGGCGAGGCGCAACGCGTCGCCATCGCCAGGGCGCTGATCAATCAGCCCAAGGTTTTGCTCGCCGACGAGCCGACCGGTCACCTCGATCCCGAGATGAGTATAGATATTCTGTCCATACTTGGTGATATCAACTCAAAGGGAACGACGGTGGTCATGGCAACGCACGACGTTTACGCCATAGAGAGGCTGCAGAGGCGGGTGGTTACCCTACGCCTGGGCGAAGTAGTCTCTGACACGGGGGGATTCGTTGCTGGACCGGCTTGAGTTCATCCTGAGCGAGACCTTCACGGCTCTGCGCAGAAACCCGCTGATGACGATCTCGGCCGTAAACACCGCCGCAATCGCCCTGATCATCCTGGGCGGCTTGGGCTACTCATACATAGCTCTGAAGGCACAGCTCGATAGGCTGCCCGAGCAGTTTCAAGTCACGTTTTCTATAAAGCCTGGCACGAAACTTGAACAAATCTCAGAATCCGCGCAAACCCTGAGGCGGCTAGATGGAGTTCGTCGCGTCGTACTCCTTCCGAAGGAGTCCGAATGGGAAAAGTACCTTCGAAAGCAGGGCGTTTCGAACGAATATAAGGACATCGAGAATCCGCTGCCGGATCAACTGCTCGTTTCCCTTACCGACCTCGAGAAAACCGACGGCGTCCGCTCGAAAATCGAGTCGCTGCCGACCTTTTACGCCGCAGACGGCATCAGGGACGCCGTCGAAGAACGGCGAAAAGTCACCGCGCTACTTGAATTTGTACGCTGGGCGGGCATTTTGCTCGGCGTCATCACGTTCTTTACTGCAGGCGCTTTGATCCTCAATTCCGTCCATTTAACTGTCATCGCACGACAACAGGAGATCAGGATCATGCGCATGGTGGGGGCTACGAACTCGAGAATACGCTGGCCGTTTCTGCTCGAAGGCGGCATGCAAGGCGCGATGGGAGGCATCGTTGCGGGGCTGCTGCTGTGGCTGCTCGCGTGGTACTTAAGCAAGCGATCCAGCGAAATAACCGGTCCTTTGCTATCATCTGGGGGTGACTTTCCGGCCCTGCGCATAACGTTGTTCTTGGCGGGAGTAGGAGCGATTTTGGGTATTCTGGCGGCAGCGGTATCCGTGCGGAACTACCTGAGGGTAAACAAATGAGGGAGAAACTGATCATCGTCTTAGCGATTCTGGTCGCTTGCATTGCGGTCGCCCAGAAGCCGTCCAAGACTGAATTGAAGCGCAAGCAAAGCAGTGTGCAGTCGCGTGCGAATAATTTGCGTAAGGAAATTCGCGAGACCAAGCGCGATATCGCGTATGTCGTTACCGACATCAGTAAAGCCGACGCTCTGCTCGCGGATGCCAAGGCGGATCTGCGTGCTACCGACGATCGACTCGGCGAGGCAAAAGTGTCGCAGAAACGTGTTGCCGAAGAATTGGTACGCGCTACTGAAAAACTCGAAGGCACTCGCGAGCAGATCGCGTCGCGTATGCGTGTCCTTTATATGCAGGGCGAGCGGAGCCCGGTCGCTTCTTATTTGGATGCCGAATCTTTCACGAGAGGAGAGGAGCAGTCTTTCGTTTTACAAAAACTTGCCGAACAAGATAAAGTTTTGGTCGAAGACCTTAAGCGGTATCGAGAAGCGGTTACGGCCAAGAAGAAAGAAAAGGACGAACTCGTCGCGCGCATCACCGAATTAAAGGCGAAGCAAGTTCGAGCACGTGCTGTCCTTGAGCAGAGAAAGGCATTCAAGCGTCAGGTATTGGGCGAACTCAGCGCAGAGAAAGCGAAAGCGCAATCAGAGCTCGACCAGCTCGAGCGCGAAAGCGCTTTGATCGAAGCAGAATTGAGGCGATACTACGGAACGCGGCGCGCGTCGTCTGTACCAAAATATGCCGGACGATTTAGAATTCCGGTAGCCGGTCGAGTTTCCAGCAATTTCGGTGGCAGGTATCACCCGATTTTGAAGCGCACGAAAATGCACACCGGTGTCGACATCGCTGCGCCGACCGGAACTGCAATTCACGCAGCAGGCGACGGCGAAGTCATTTTTGCGGGCTGGCGCGGCGGATACGGTAACTGCATTATTATCGACCACGGCGGCGGAACCGCGACCCTCTACGGCCACTGCTCGGCGCTGTTCGTTGGGACCGGCCGCAAGGTAAGCGCAGGCGACAAAATCGCTGCAGTCGGCTCGACAGGAATGTCGACCGGTCCGCACCTCCATTGGGAAGTGCGAATCAACGGTACGCCCGTTAACCCTCTCGGCCGATAGCCTTTGTGACGAGCCCGCCGATGTCGTCGGAAGCCTTGTAGCCCACGAACGACCCGACCACCCGCTGGCTCCGGTCGAGAACAAAGACGGAAGGGAAACGCCGGGTCTTGAAGATCCGAACGGCAATCGAAGCCGAGGCATCCTTCATCGCGGGGTCCGTCCAAACCTCGAGGTCGACGCCCGAGACCGTTGCCAGGAATGCCCGAACGTTTTCGGGCTCGTCCCAAGAAGCGAGAGCTACGAACCTCGCGCGGTTATCGGCCTTCGCCAGGCGAGTCAAATCGACCAGAGTCCGCGCCGATCCGCTCGACCATGGACCCCAGAGTACCAATACCGTCGGTTTTGCGGTCAGCGTAGACGACACCACCAAGGCGCCCGCGATCGTTTTTGCTTCGAACTCGGCACGCTCACCAACTGCCAAGCCGTCGGCCTGAACCATCGCGACGGCGGCTAACAATGTTGCGACCATGATCTATCTCCGCCTTAAGGAACGGCAATCGTGACGCTGGGGTTACGTGTTTTCAGAAAAAGTTGAAAGTTCGCGGGTATAAACATAGCGAAGTGGAACGAGCGGAAACCGAGCATGCCTGGCAGGCCGCCGGCGCGGAGAGGCGCCAAGCGGTTCAGGCTCTGTTCGGCAGCATCGCCGCCCGCTATGACCTCCTGAACTCGGCGATGAGCCTCAGGCTCCACCACCGATGGCGCGCAGAAGCTGTTCGCCTGCTGCGGCTTTCGCCTGGCGAATCAGTCGCGGACGTCTGCTGCGGCACAGGAGATTTCGCCTGGCCGATTCGGAAGGCGGTTGGTGACTCATCGAAAGTCGTGGGCATCGACTTTAGCCTGCCCATGCTCGAAGTAGGGAAGTGTAAAGCGGTGCCGATGACGCTTGGGACCGGCGATGCCTGCGCTCTGCCGCTCGCGTCCGCCGCGTTCGACGCGGTGACGGTCGGCTGGGGGCTGCGAAACGTCGCCGATCTCGAGGGCGCGCTAGCTGAGATTCGCAGGGTCCTAAAGCCTGGTGGGCGCTTCGTTTCGGTCGACATGGCGAAGCCGAAGAACCCGATCGTGCGCGGCTCATCTCGGCTTGTTTTTTCGGTGCTGGCACCCGCGCTCGGCACTCTGTTCAAAAGGCGCGACGCCTACAAGTACTTGCCCCAATCCACGGAAAAGTTCGCGTCTCGCGACGAACAGCTTGCACTCATGCGCAAGGTTGGCTTCAAGGAGGCGACTTACAAAGACATGCTTTTCGGGAACATTTGCATTCATTGGGGAAGGGTTTGAGCACGGGCTACCTCGATGCGGCGCGTGAAATAGCCGGCAGCCTGGCCGCTGAGTTGGCCGAGGACTCGGTCCGGGCCGAATCGGTTCTGAAGGAGGCGCTACGCTCAGACTGTGATCTGGTTAGCTCCGTCGGGACCCACGTCAGCGACGCCGGAGGTAAGCGGAT
The DNA here is from genome assembly GCA_025922995.1 of Fimbriimonadales bacterium. Lineage (GTDB taxonomy): Bacteria > Armatimonadota > Fimbriimonadia > Fimbriimonadales > ATM1 > JACDEQ01. The sequence continues at coordinate 3,923 of JAICGT010000038.1, read as the reverse complement.
TCGGCCGTTGTTCGTGTCTCTTGGGGCACGAGCCACCGGGCCCGAATACGATGCCAACCGCGTGGCAGCGCTCGGCGCATGCGTGGAAATGATCCACATGGCGACGTTGATCCACGACGACGTCATCGACGGCGCCGACACACGCCGGGGAAGGCGGACGGCGTGCGACGTCTTCGGCAACACCGCGGGAATCCTAACCGGAGACGTCCTGCTTGCCCGGGCTATGGAGGTTTTGGCGACCGACGGCGACCTTGCGATTATCCGATTGATCAGCAAAGCCGTGGTCGAGATGGCCACGGGCGAGGTCATGGAGGTTGAAGCGCGCGGTGTCTTCGACTTGGACAGAAGCCGCCATCTCGAAATTCTGCGAAAAAAGACAGCTACCTTCCTTGGAGCGTGCTGCAAAGCCGGGGCGATAGTTGCCGGCGGAAGCGACGAGCTCTGCGATGGCATGGAGAGGTACGGCGAAGACGTGGGAATGGGCTTCCAGATCGCAGACGACCTACTCGATTTCCGAGGCTCGCCGCAAACGACCGGCAAGCCACGGGCGACCGACTTTAGGGAAGGTTGCGCGACGATGCCGCTCATCCATCTGCGTGGCTCGCTTACCCACGAAGAGAGCGAGTACGTGAAAAGCAAATTCGGAAACGGCGTGGCCGAAGCGGATTTAGACCTCATCTCCACCTGGATGTCCGAAAGGAAGTCGTACGAGCTAACCGAACGCGACGCAGCAGCTTACATCGAACGGGCAAAGAGCGCTCTCAGCGTCGTGCCGAGGGCGCCAATTGCCGAACTGCTGACCCGCGTTGCGGACCTCATGGTCGCCCGTGAAGCATAGGCCGCAGCGGATTCGGCAAAATGGCTGCGAGGTATCCGATGAACAAATTTCTGATCGTATTGACGGCAGGCGCTATGGCTCTGTCAGGTTGTGGCGGTGGCGAAGTCGCCTCGAGCGGGGGTGACAAGCCGAAGATAGGTTTCCTAGTCAAATCGGCGACCGAAGTCTGGTTTCAACAGGAGTGGAAGTTTGCAGATGACGCCGCGAAAGACTTCGGGTTCGACCTGATCAAAATCCCCACGCCGGACGGAGAAAAAGTACTTTCAGCACTGGACAACTTGGCTGCCCAGGGCGCGCAAGGGGTCATTATCTGCAGCCCCGACGTAAAGCTCGGTCCGGCAATAGTTGCGAAATGCAAGGCAGTCAACCTCAAACTAATGAGCGTCGACGACAGGTTGGTCAATGCCGACGACGAGCCGTTAACCGAAGTACCGCACCTGGGAATTAGTGCCTACGAAATTGGCAAAATGGTCGGTCAAGCAATTGTCGACGAAATGAAAGCTAGGAATTGGAACTTCGCAGAAGTTGGGGCGATAGCCGTTAATTTCGAAGAGCTAGAAACAGCACGGCAGCGCATCGATGGCGCCACCGAGGTTCTTGTTGCCAATGGATTCGACCCGGGCCACGTCTTCAAGTCGCCCTGGAAGACACAAGACATTCCCGGCGCGTTGGACGCAGCGAATATCACGCTAACCCAACATGGCGATATCAAGAAATGGGTTGCATTCAGCAGCAACGACGACGGAGTGTTGGGAGTTGTCCGTGCCACGGAAGGACGAAACATCTCGGCAGCCAATGTCATCGGCGTTGGGATTAACGGAACGAGCGGGGTCGATGACTTCAAGAAACCGCAGCCGACCGGATTCTTCGGGTCAATTCTGCTGAGCCCACGAAAACACGGCTATGACACGTGTAAAACGATGTACGAGTGGATCAAAAACGGCACCGAGCCGCCGAAGGAGACATGGACTTCAGGCATATTGATCACGCGTAAAGACTACGAAGAGAAAATGAAGGAAGAGGGCTTGCTGTAACTCAGTGGCCTACCTCGAGTTCGATTCTCTAAGTAAGAGTTTTCCAGGCGTTCGTGCGCTTGACGACGTCAGTTTCGGCGTCGGCGAAGGTAGCGTGCACGCGATTTGTGGCGAAAACGGCGCAGGCAAGAGCACGCTGCTAAAAATCCTCAGCGGAGTTTATCGACAGGATGCCGGGCATGTAAACCTCGGTGGAGAACCCACCATCTACAAGTCCCCATACGGTGCGATCAATGCCGGTGTCGCGGTTATTTATCAGGAGCTGCACCTGGTGCCCGAGATGTCGGTGGCGGAGAATATCTTCTTAGGACACCTGCCGCAGCGCGCAGGCTTGGTCGACAAAAAGCGCCTCGCGGAGAGGGCAAGAAGGCAATTAGGCGCACTCGGCGTGAATATCGACCCATGGGCGAAAGTCGGTAGGCTCCCGATAGCGCTGCGCCAGATTGTCGAAATCGCAAAAGCTCTCTCGCATGACGCCAAAGTCATCGCGTTCGACGAACCGACCAGCAGCCTTAGCGCCCGCGAAGTCGAGCATCTATTCGAGCTAATTGCAGGTCTGAAACAGCAAGGAAGAGTGATCCTCTACGTGACGCACCGCATGTCGGAAGTTTTTTCAGTCTGTGATGCGGTTACGATCTTGAGAGACGGAAAACAAGTTGCAACCTTCGATACGCCGGAGAATATTACAGAAAACGACCTGGTAAGCCGTATGGTCGGCCGGAGCCTGAACGACATTTACGGATATCGGCCGAGGAACTACGGCAATGCGGCTTTGGAAGTCTCCGCTCTGGCTACGCAAGCACTCGCCGAGCAAATCGACTTGCAGATTAGGGAGGGCGAAATTGTCGGCCTCTTCGGCCTTGCCGGTGCGGGAAGAACAGAGTTGTTACGAGCGATCTATGGCGCAGCGCCTCGCAAGGGCATGGTGAGCGTCAACGGCAGATCGCTAAACGGGTCGCCTTCAGAATCGATCAATAGTGGCCTGATGCTCTGCCCGGAAGACAGAAAAAGCGACGGTATCTTCCCCCTTAGATCGGTTAGCGACAACGTCAACATTTCGTGCCGACGCAGGCTCTCCAAGCTGGGATTTTGGATCGACGACAAGCGCGAAAAGCAAAATGCACGGACGCAAGTAGACCGTTTGTCAATCCGGACTCCGACTCTCGAGCAGCCGATCGGTCTGCTCTCCGGCGGCAATCAGCAAAAAGTAATTCTAGGGCGTTGGCTAAGCGAGAACGTGCGCGTTCTCATGCTCGACGAGCCGACACGAGGCATCGATGTCGGGGCAAAGCGCGAGATCTACGACATCATTTATGGTCTCGCAGAAAGCGGAGTCGCCGTTCTCATGGCGTCGAGCGAACTGCCTGAAGTGCTTGGAGTTTGCGATCGCATTCTCGTGATGCGCGAGGGCAGGCTCGTCGGCGATGTTCCCCGTTCCGAAGCCGAACAAGACAACATTATTCGGCTTGCACTGCCACCATCTACGGAGGCGGATTTTTAAATGCTGCAAAAGTTCGGCGTTCTCTGGGAAAAAACCGGCGTTCTGCTCATCTTCCTTGCGTTGGTACTGGCGGCTGCGTACTTCGTTCCGAATTTCACATCAAAAATAAATATTCTAGGGTTGCTTCTTTCAGTCACGACGGTCGGGATGATTTCCTGCACTATGCTTTTTTGCTTAGCCGGTGGTGACTTCGACCTTTCCGTCGGCTCGACCGTTGCGCTCGCCGGCGTGATTGTCGCCGTTTGCATTCGAGACCTGCAGAATTTGCCGATTGGAATCACAGCCGCCCTCGGAGCAGGTGCGCTCATAGGCCTCGCAAATGGCTTTGTTATCGCGAAGATAGGCATCAATGCGCTCATCACTACACTGGCGACGATGCAAATCGTACGCGGTGCGGGGCTTCTCGTTTCAAAAGGCTCTTCTATCGGGGTCTCCGATCCAGACTTTCTAAACATCGGCCTCGCTACGCCGCTCGGAATCCAATCACCGATATGGATGATGTTCGGCTTGTTTATCATTTTTGGCGTGCTGCTCAACAAAACGACTTTCG
>JAICGT010000037.1 GCA_025922995.1 Fimbriimonadales bacterium | reverse complement strand
GTTAGGTACTCGATAGCGTAACCGCCCGCTTCGACGACTGTCATGCCCCTCGCGTCCTCGTTTGCCAGCTTTTGTGCTTCCTCGGCATAGTAATCCTCGACTTCGATACGCCATTCCGCGTATGTCGGCCGCTCGTCGTACATCCACAGCAGCCACTCTTTGTCGAACTCGACGAAGTCGGCGACCTCGGCTTCGGATACCTCCGAGGCGACGACCGACCTCGAATACCGGCGTTCGGCCATAAACTGCGGATAGCTGTCGCTATCGTCGATCTTTGCAAACGCCTTGGCGTCCTCCGCAAGCTCTTTAAAAGCCTCGAACGAAAGCCATTCCTCTAAGTAATAGTAGGCGAACGAATCTGCAGCCGACCACTTCATGGCGCAGGTTTTGCCTGCTGCGATCGAAGCCAACGCGAACGCCGCACATACGATAGCCGTGCCGACCCGACGAGAGCAAAACGACGCAGCGGTGATGCCGATCACGGCGCCGATTACCCACGCAAGGAAGGCGAACTCGCAGTACGTGTGCGCGTAGAGAAGCCCCCAGGCAATTGCCCCGCCGGAAGCTGGAACGACTGCGAGCAGTATTCCGGCGGGCTTCATGCACAGTTAGGGCAGTTCGTACGAAAGGATCTGCATCGAATCCACGCCGTCAGCCGGGATTATGGTGGGCAGCTGGCCGCCGGGCAACTGCACCGTTAGGACGCCCTGCGCGTTCGGAGCGAATCCGAACGGGCCAAACGCCCCCATCTGGAACACCAAAACTCGCCCTGCGACAGCTACATACGGAGGGACGGTAAGTTGAAGTGTGAGGTCAGCCGTCGTGCCCGAATTCGACGGCAATTTGCCTACCCAACGAGTGGGATGCGTCGTCACGCCGTTATTGGGCACCATGAATCGCAGCGCTACCTCGTGCTTGATATAGAGGGAGCGACCTGCATCTGCAGCTTCAAGCGGACCCTTGATGATGTAGTCGCGCGTGCCGCGCGGGATCGCCATGTTGCGAACCACGCCGCCGGAGTTTTCGATCAAACCCACCGAATTCAGTTTTAAGCCGGTGTCGACACCATCGATGAAGATTTTGCCTCGGTCATTCTCGGGATCCGGGGCGTTCGTTGTGGGGACGAACTTGGGCACGATTCGGTCGATGAGTACGACGTTGCCGTCCATGAGCTGAATGCCTCCGGGCTGATATGCCTGCTGCGTCCCGCCGCCTGGAAGCGTCACGGTCACGACTTGAGGCATCCCTGGAGGGGGTGCTTGCGCGGCGTTGACGAGTCCGACGGCCCAAGCCAAGGTCTCGTTGAAACGAATGATCGCCTCGGCGATGGACCCACTGCCTCCGCATCCTGCAATCACGGCAAGGCCGGAACAAATCACAACACTCTTTTTAATCATTTGCTAATTCCTTTCATCGCGCGTGGGTTAGCCACGCGGCGGGCACCTCGTTATACCCGTCACCCGGGGTTGCGTATCTAAGCCTCAACGCAGTACCTCCGGTCTTGTTAAACCAGTCTACGCGTATCGCATGGCAACCCGTTGCCAGCGCGATCGCCCCGGTTTTTGCCTCTGGGCTGTGCAGACCGTCGTTGTCCACGACGAGTTCATCGCCGAAACAGAGGCGAGCGCCGTCGTCCGATGTCAATTCGAACATGTACACCTCACTCTTTGGGACCCTTATGTAGCCTTCGGCTCGGATGCCGATCGCTTCTCCTTCCATCGGACCCAGGATCGAAACAACGGGCATTAAGAACGATGATACGGTCTGCATGGCCCCAAAGTCGGGTAAGCGGTCCCAACTCCCCGAATAGACCTTGGCGAGGAGCGCAGACTCAAAGTCGGTCGGAGTGACTGACGGCCGCGGCGGGACTTTATTAAACCTGCGGACGACCACCGGAGTGACGGCGCTACCCTCGTGAAATGCCTGCGCTGAAACGACTGCGTCGCCGTCTAGCTTAAGCACACCGCTCGACAATGGCGAAGCGACAGTCGGCGGCGTGCCGTCGATCGTGTAACGGACGTCGAGACCGGGTCGCGTGTTAATCTTTACCGTGAGTGAATTTACAAAAATGTCCGTGTCTGCCTCGATTCTCGGCGCCTCGTAAATTGTCGGCGCACCGTCAAACTCCAGCCCAATCACGGTGTCATCTGCGTTCGGCGGTACTTTCGGTAACAACAGAATAGTGTTCGGTCCATCTCGTCGCGCCGCCACGCTCGAATCGTCGCTCAGCAGAAACGCGCGCAAAGGATCGGAACCTAGACCGGGAACAGCCAATATTCCGTCTGCAGGCCAGTCAAAGACGTGTAGAAAGACCATCGTCTTGCCGTTTCGCCTCTTTACCGTGCTCCTTCCCCATGGCAAATTCTCGAAAGCGCTGGACGATGTGCCGTAAATCGAGTCGCCGTAGACTCGCATCCACTCCCCGATTTCTTTGAGACGCACAACCGACTCTTGCGGAATTTCACCGAGCGAAGTCGGACCGACGTTGAGCAGATAGTTGCCGCCCTTTGATGCGATGTCGACCAAGTTCCTGATCAACTCGCGCGTCGATTTGAAACTCTTGTCACTGCGATTGTATCCCCAATGTCCATTCATCGTCATACACGTCTCCCAGTCGACTCCCGGGAGTCCTGTAGTCGGGATCTCTTGCTCAGGCGTGCCGTAGTCCCCGGCATACCCGGCGTCGCTCATGCCGGCCATGCCGCCACGCCCAACATCGACACGGTTGTTGACAATTGTGTTCGGTTGCAGGGTGCGGCAAAGATTGTACAGGGCTTGGCCGTAGCCGTGGTTCCATGTGCTTTCCCACTCACCGTCGAACCACATAGTTCCAATCGGCCCGTAGTTCGTCAATAACTCCGTTACCTGTGCGTGAAGATAGCGGACGTATCGGTCAAAATCCGCTCCGCGTTCTGGTCTCTGCGCGACCTCCCATGACCTGCGGGGCAAGTAGTCGGCGTTGTGCCAATCCATAATTGAGTGATAGAAACAGAGTGTAAGTTCTTGTTTCTTGCATTCGTCGGCAAGTTCTTTCAAAACGTCTCGCTTGAACGGCGTCACCATGACATCGAATTCGCTTACCTTAGAGTCGTACAAAGCGAATCCGTCGTGGTGTTTCGACGTGATGACGATGTACTTCATCCCCGCATCTTTCGCGATCTTCACCCACTGTTCGGCGTCGAACTTGTGCGGGTTAAAGTGGCCTGCAAATTTGTCGTAAGCTTCGAGTGGAATGTTCGCCGTGTCTCGTATCCATTCCCCCTGGCCCTTCGATCCCATCCATTCTCCCGCCGGGATTGAATACAGTCCCCAATGAATGAACATCCCGAACCGCGCTTCGCGCCACCAGTCCATTCGCGCGTCTTTTTGTTCGCGAGTTTCAGCCGGAAACGGCACCTCGGTCTTGATTGGAAGTTGCGGTTGTTGCATCGATCCTAATAGCCACCCAGCCAACAGAAGCATGTTCTCGATTATGGGCGAAGGCGACTTTCTGCAGCATCGACGACGTTTGAAAGCAACATCGTAACCGTCATCGGCCCCACACCGCCCGGCACCGGAGTAATGGCGGAAGCAATAGGTTCCACGCTCTGAAAATCGACGTCACCCACGTCACCCTTTCGTCCCTCGACTTTGTTGTAGCCGGCATCCAGCACGACGGCGCCGGGCTTAACGTAGGACTCATCGAACATCTCTGCTCGACCCACTGCCGCAACGAGGATGTCCGCTTGCCTACACACGCCCTTTAAATCTTGTGTCTTGGAATGGCAAATCGTGACCGTCGCATTTCGCTCCAGAAGCATCAACGCGGCAGGTTTGCCGAGAATGACACTTCTGCCGACCACGACAGCGTGCTTGCCTTCGCAATCGATGTTATGTTCATCCAGCAATCGCATCATCCCCAGCGGAGTGGCACAGCGAAATCCTGGTGCGCCGGTCATAAGGCGGCCAAGAGACTGTGGCGAAATGCCGTCGACGTCCTTTTTCGCCCCGAGTCGTTCGAGCGCTGCGGGCTCGTCGAGATGCTTCGGCAGCGGGTGTTGAAGAAGAATTCCGTGGACATCGGGGTCGGCATTCAACTCATCGATTCTTTCGAACAGCCACTGCTCGGTAGTACTCGCATCAATCGGCCACTGCTTACCGGAAATCCCGATCTGCTCCGCCCACCTGTGCTTCATAGCGACATAAGTTACACTCGAGGGGTCTTCTGCGGCGACGATCACATCGAGCCGTGGTACGATCCCTCTTTCGCCCAATCTGGCGACCCTATCTGCCAACTCCTCTCGAATTCGGCGGCCCAGCGCCTTCCCATCCAAAATCATTCCGCTGTCATCTTCCCTAATATGCCGTTGATAAATCTACCGCTGTCTTCTGTGCTGAATTCTTTGGCAATCTCGACTGCCTCGTTGATCGCGACGCCCTTAGGCATTCCGCTGAAAAGCAGTTCGTAAACACCCAGACGCAAGAGGGCACGATCCACCGCGGCCATGCGATCCAACGTAAAACCGATTGCGAACTCTTCGATTTTCGCGTCGATCTCTTGCTGTTTTTCTAAAACATCTCTTACGCCACGTGTAGCCAATCTCCGCCACCTTCGCGGCAATTCTAATTCGTCGCAGGAGGTCGCGACCGCCGATTCGATGTCGGCTCTGCCGACGTCGATCGCGTAAAGCGCCATTACGGTTGCAACACGTGTGTAATGCCTAAAGTTAATCTCCATTCCACTTCTTCATGATCTGTGGAACGGTGCCCGTGTGCACATCTCCCGAAACAAACTCCTCGGAAGCGACAAGCCGCTTAAGGAACGGAATGTTCGTCTTGATTCCTTCAACTTGGAATTCGTCTAGCGCGGAGGCGAGCAGTTCTATTGCTTGACGACGGCTATCGCCCGTGATGATCATTTTGGCGATCATCGGATCATAAAACGGCGTTATGGCGAAGCCTTCGTATACATGGGATTCCATCCGGACATGGTCCGCTTGCGGCGGCTTCCATGTCGTTACAACGCCACAACTCGGCGCAAAATTCTTCGTCGCATCTTCTGCCGTGATTCGCGCTTCTATAGAGTGGCCACGCGTCTGAATATCAGATTGAGCGAATGGTAACTTCTCCCCGGATGCGACTTTGATCATAGTCTGCACGATGTCGATTCTCGTTGTTTGTTCGGTAACCGGATGCTCCACTTGAAGGCGAGTATTCATTTCGATAAAATAGTAATTGCCATCGGCGTCCATCAAAAACTCAATGGTTCCCGCATTGACATAACCCACTGCCGATGCAAGGCGCACCGCGGCGGCGCCCATTTCTCGCCTGGTTTCTTCGCATAGTAGAGCAAACGGCGCCTCCTCCACCATTTTCTGGTGGCGCAGGTTCTGCACCGAGCATTCGCGCTCGCCGAGGTAGACGCAGTTACCGTGCTCGTCGGCCATGATCTGTACTTCCACGTGCCGAGGGTTCTCAATAACTTTCTCAAGATAAACGTCGCCACTGCCAAAACTCGCATCCGCTTCCTGCATCGCCATGCGCATGAGCCCGGGAAACTCATCCGCGTTGTTGGCGCGCCGGATTCCCTTACCTCCGCCGCCGGCGCTCGCCTTAATCAGAACAGGATAGCCGAGCTGTTCTGCAATGATAAGGCCCTCTTCCTCGTGTGCCAGGATCCCGGCAGACCCCGGGACGACTGGGCATTCCGCGGCCACCGCCGCTGCCCGCGCCGAAGCCTTGTCACCCATCCGCGCAATCGCCTCGACCGGCGGACCTATAAACGTGACGCCGAGCGCCTGAAGCGCATCCGCAAAATTTTCGCGCTCGGAAAAGTATCCGTATCCGGGGTGAACGGCGTCTGCGCCCGAAATAACGGTAGCCATCAAAACGTTGGGCATGTTGAGGTAGCTGTCCGTGTTCGTCGCGGCGCCAACGCAAATGGCTTCGTCGGCCATCTGCACGTGCAAGGACTCTCTGTCCGCCTGGCTATAAACGGCCGTAGCGTGAACACCAAGCTCATGGCACGCTCGTATGATCCGACAGGCGATTTCGCCTCGGTTAGCAATCAGGACTTTGCTGAACATTCAGAAGTTTTCGTGGCCAGGGTGCGGACAGGTTACCTTTCCGGTACCCGGGTCATAAACATAAGCTTCCTTGGGTTCGATGGAGCAACGCTTGAAATCCGGGCTTAAACCCTGCAATTCGTCGAGCGACGACGGGAGCCCCTCGGTGGTCTGCTGAACCTGGATGGACATCCTAACCGACCTGATATTGCTCCTGCAAACTTCGTCCTTTGCTCGATTCGCTGCTCGACCGATCGTCGTCTTGCCCTTTCCGTCGGCCCGTTCGGGGAGCGCCGTCTCACCGAACATGCCGAAGCCTCCCGTAAAATACACGGCCACCATCACGCCGATGATGAGAACCGCCGTCAGCAGCCCCATCATTGAACTCCCTCTCTGTCTGTTCTTCATACTTTGATCCTTGCGAGAACCGTACCGTATTCGACCGCGTCGCCGTCGGCAAAGGCGAACTCGCTTAGTGCGCCGGCGCTCGGCGCGACGATGTCGTTCGGCAGCCCGAGCGACTCGATAACCGCGATCACATCACCTTTGTTTACTTTGCTCCCGGCTTGCGCAACCGGGCGAAAGTATCCTACGAACTGGCTGGTCACGTCCCTTTCGGCGGAATCGGAAGCAGGTTGTTGCGCGACCTGCTGCGCAGCGATCGGCGACCGGGGAAGTTCGATAGCGATTTCGTCGTCGTCATCCGCAACTCGAAGGTAGGTCAGCCGCAAGCCCTTCGCTCTGTCTATGAGCCGCTCGATGTTCATATCTTGAGTTTGAACACGGCGAACTCAATCAGCCTCACCATCTGAGACAGGACAAAGAGCATAAGCAAAATCAGCATGACTTCGTCGAGGAAGCCGGGCACCGGATCAACCAACTTCTTCCCGCTTTCGGCGGTGGTAAATGCAAACCTGCTCACCGCGGAGTCGATATCGCGAAGAGCGCGGTTGGTCGCTGTGAGCAAGCCCTCGTGCAAAATGATGTAGGCCGCCGCCGTCAGCACGATCGCAGCGGGCAGCAACAAGTTGTACTTATGTCGCTGGTGCTCGTTGTAAATCACGCAATTCCTGCAGCGCTCCGCCTTTTGTTCGGGGCTAAGACGCGTGTTCTGCGGGATGTAGCGCGCAGCCGCGATCGCGTCTCGCGGGATCACCTTGCCGTGAAGGGCATCTAAGATAACGCTCTCTTCACACATGCAGCCGACGCGCTCTTTCCAGCACGTGCGGCGGCTGTGATAAATCGGGCAGGACTGCCTGATGAATTTGCGGCAAAACGGCAACTGCCAGCACTTGCCGAAAAATACGTTGCGAATTTCGTCTTCTTCTTCCTTGACCTCGGTTTTGCCTAACGCCTCCTCACGGCCACCATATTTAATTCTTTGACGAACACGAATAGAAGCATCTACAACCTGGTAGAGAACCGCCCCGATACCAAGAGCAATGCCGGCGAAACTGAGGGCGCCCATCGCCATACTCGTGAGTGCAGCCATGTTTTCCACTCTCGGATCGGAGACGATTCCCGACCATGGCAACCAACTTGGAGCAAAGAAAAACAGCGCTGCGATCCCCAGAAGCGTAACCGGCAGAGCATAATCGCCCACGAAGTTGACCGAGAAGCAAATGCCGAAAACAAGGAGCGAAACCGTGAGGCCGATCTTAAGCTTGAAGATGAGATCGGCGGCCGTTTGAGTCGCTTCAGGCGATATCGCTACAGCGCTCGAAAAGTGCATCGCGTAGTACACGAGCCAAATGGACAGTGCGAGCGTCGCCGCCGCGGAAACCCAAAAGAATCGCGAGCCGAGCCAATTCAGCGCCTCGGTCTGCCAATGCGCGCGCCGAACATATTTGATTGGCTCGTGGATGTTCCCGTGTTCCATCGCTCTCTACCCGCTTTTGACGCGTTCCAGGTAGTTATCGGTTCGAGTATCGACCTTCAGTACGTCGCCCTTGGTGATGTGAAACGGAACTTGGACCAGGGCGCCGCCCTCCAGCGTAGCCGGTTTCGTCCCGCTTACCGTGTCTCCCTTGAAGACCGGATCCGTCTCGACAACCTCGAGCTCCACGAAGTTGGGCACATCGAGTCCCCAGACCTCGCCGCCCACGACCATGGCGCTCAGTTCCATCCCTTCTTTGAGGTACTTCAAGCCGTCACCAAGCATGGTCGCCGAGTAATGGTGCTGTTCGTAATCCTCTAAGTCCATGACTACCACTTCGTCACCGGCTTTGTACAGATACTGAAGCGGCTTCCTTTCCACGAACACCGGCTCGACCTTTTCCCCCGCACGGAAAGTCTTCTCCACGTTTTGCCCAGTCTTCAGCTTGCG
>JAICGT010000036.1 GCA_025922995.1 Fimbriimonadales bacterium | reverse complement strand
TGCGGTTTGCCGCATTCATTCTCGTAAAGGTCATGGACAAGATGCCGGGGCTGGAGCACATGGCGTACGCCCTGGTCGGTTGGGTTGCTGTGAAGTTGTCCTTCATGTCCCTTCACTCGTACTCGAAAGTGCACATGTCGCAAGAAATCGGCGAAATGAACCCTTGGGCGTTTTGGTCCGGGATGGCATTGATACTAGTAATAGGCATCTACTATTCTAAGCGGAGCGCACGGGAAAGCAAGCCTGCGGAAAAGATTGAAGTCCTGCGAGGACAAGTGGAAGAGGAAGAAACGACCTCCACGACTGCGCCTTGAACCGTTTCGTCCTGCAAGGGCGTCATTGAAACTCGTAGAAATGAAGAAACTCGGCATCGGAATCATTGGAAGCGGCGGCATCGCTCAGAGCTGCCACATGCCCGGCTATGCGTCGGTGCCGGACGAATGCGAAATCTTAGCCGTGTGCGATGTCGATCCCACGGTCGCACAGACGGCCGCTGACGCGTTCGGTGTACCCAACGTGTTTACCGACTATCACGATCTGTTAGCCATGCCGGAGATCGACGCGGTTAGCATCGCGACGCCAAACGCTTTTCACAAACAGCCCACGATCGATGCGCTGCTCGCCGGGAAACACGTGCTTTGCGAGAAGCCGATGGCGATGAACGGCGCCGAGTGCCGCGAAATGATCAACGCGGAAAAAGCGAGCGGCAAAATTCTGCAGATCGCCCTGCAGTGGCGATTCGGTGGAGCCGTTCGGTTTATGAAAGACTTCATCGACAAGGGCCACATGGGCGAGATTTACTACGCTCGGTCGATGGCGTTGAGGCGTCGCGGCGTACCTGGGTGGGGTGTGTTCATCGATAAATCGAAGCAGGGCGGCGGTCCGCTGATCGACATCGGCGTGCATATTTTGGATTTGACTCTGCACCTTATGGGTAACCCGAAACCGGTCAGCGCGAGCGGCATGACCTACCAAAAGATGGGAAAGAACCCCAAGTATTTCAATCCGTGGGGCGAATACGACCGCGAGAAATTCACTGTGGAAGATTTCGCCGTGGGGTTTATTCGATTTGATAACGGCGCGACGATTACGCTTGAATCGAGCTTTATGAGCAATATCGAACGCGAGTTTTTCGGCTGCCACCTTTTCGGGACAGAAGCCGGCGCGCTGCTCGACCTGTTCAGCGGAAAGCCCGTGACCATTTACAACGAAGTGGATCAGCAGTTATTCGATATGGTGCCGCAGAACATCCCGACGGTGAAGTCGATGCACACCGATGAGGTCGTAGCTTTTGTCAGGGCGATTCGCAGCGGCGCTCCCTCGCCGGTGCCGTCCGAGCACGGAATGGCGCTGAACTCCATTTTTGATGCGCTTTACAAGAGCGCCGAAACCGGAAAAGAGGAACCGGTCGAGGCCTAAGGGACAAACGTCCAGCAGAGGCGGTCGACTCGCGCTTCCCACGGGAACGCCAGCACAGGGCCCGTCTGTCGATAGCGAATGCGGGCTCGAACGCTCTGGTCGTCGTCGCTAATAAATCGGTTTGCATCGGTGCGGTTGATATCGACAGCAATATCCGTGTTGCCGACCGTCCTCGCATCGACTTCCACATATTGTTCTAGTTTCCAGTCGTACAGCAAGATTTCCTGGCGTATCCCTCCGCCGGAGGAAGTTTGAGATTCTAAATGGAAGCGCAACTGCGTGGGTTCCGCGAAAGGCGAGCGAGCCGTTGCGGTTAATTCAATCGGCGCCTGGGAACTGCTGAGCGTAACGCCGGGCCGGAACCGCATGCGCAAATCGTCCGACGCGACCATGTCTTGTCGAGTGCCGCCGGGAACGCTCCCCCGATTAATTTCGAAAGAGTTCGCCAGTGCGGTGTAAAGAGGGTCCCACAATTGCATATGTTGAGGACGCGTGCCGGATGTCAGGTGCGTATCCAATCGCGTCAACGAGCCGTCGGATTCGATGCGAAAGACGATGACGCCGACAGGGCTCGAGAAGATGGATGTCTCATCGGTGACATAAACGTACCTGCCGTCCGTTACCACATCTCGAACGTCGTTGCCGATTTCATATGAATAAATAGAGTTGGAAAGGGCGCCGTTCGGTTGGATCGGCATGACCGTCAGAGTATCGCCTGCGACGTTGCACTCATAAAGATAGGTCCCTTGGGGATGCACAGCCAACTCCACGCAGCTATTTCCTCCCGAAGTTGCGCTGGAGTCTTGATTAATCGTGTTCGTCTGATAGTCTACGGTCAGCCAATAGACGTGATTTGTGAGCGCCGTCGAGGAATAGAGCGTTATGCCGTTGGGGCTGATCGCCAGCCCTTGGAGGCTACCGCCTATGAGAACGTCCAAATCGGTGTTTTGCAGCATTCCGGTCTCGCTCAAAGTAAACGTTCTAATTTCCCGCGCACCCGCGTCGGTGAGGAACGCAAGCTTGGAATTAGGCGAAACCAAAATCTTCGTTGGAAACCCACCTGCGGCAACCGCCTGTATAAACTGCGTGTTGTCGCCAATGACCTTGAAACTGGTCAGCGAATCGCCGGTAGCGGACGGAATTAACGCATAGTTCGTGCCCGAAACTGCGATCGACAGCGGACCGTCATCGATTGTGCTGGGCGGCTCGGATCGCGTTAGGCTACCGTCCGCATTGACCAAGAACGTGTAGATTTCTTCGGTCGTTTGCGCTGTTGCGTTCACGACCACCAAGTTCCTGCCATCGAGGGTCAGCCCGCAGTCCTGGGGATTCGTTCCTGCAGGGTAGATTCCGACGAAAGTCAGCGAGCCGTCGGCGCCGCGCGTAAAGGTGCTTACCGTGCCGCTCACGTTGTTGGTCACGAACAATAACGGCGACGTCGCTTGGGCGCCGGCACCCATGGTTGCTCCGATCATCGCGAGAATTGCAAGGCTTCTCATGGTGTTAAATACGCCGAGAGAAGCCTCGATTCCTGCTTACCAGTTTGCGACAGTCAGCGTTCGCGTCAGCGATTCGTTGCCGGCAGTGAGGCGAATACCGTAGGTGCCTTCGCCCGCTTGACGCATGTTCCAGGTGACGTAGTGGATGCCGGCCGCCTTCTTACCGTCGATTTTTTGCAGCACATTTCCGCCGACGCCGAGGATTTCAACGGTCACCGGTAGGGTCGAAGCTTCTTTCAAGTAGTAAGCGATTTGCGCAGGCGGCGGGTTGACCGCTACCCAGTTGCCATACCCTTTGAAGGCGTCGAACATGCTGCCTGCTTGGGCTCCGAACAGAACCGTGTCGGGGTCGAAAAGATGGACGGACTGTTCGAGAATGCGCGGCGTAAGCTGCCTTAGCGGCGCGATGTCCGCGATGTAGATCCCGCGGCCATGCGTGCCGATGATGAGATCGCTCTCGCGTTCGTGCACGAGCAGGTCTTGTACCGGCGTCGCCATCGGCAGGCCGTTCATAAACCGAGAGTAGGTCTTGCCACCGTCGATGCTGACGTGGAGGCCGACTTCAGTCCCGACAAAGATCAGGTTCTCATTTCTCGTGTCTTGCCACACGACCGCTATCTGCTGATCCGGAAGGTTTCCGGCCATGGACGTCCAGGTTTTGCCGAAGTCCGCTGTCTTGAACAAATACGGCTTGAAATCCTCTTCGCGGAATCCGGTAAACGCAACAAAAGCCGTTCCTGCTTCGTGCGGCGAGGCGTAAACGCGACTGACCCAAAACTCCTTTGGCGCACCCGGGATGTCGAACTTCGTCCATTTCTTCCCATCGTCTTCGGTAAGCCAAACATTTCCATCGTCGGTTCCAACCCACAACACCCCTGCTTTGCGGGGTGACTCACTCATCGTAGTGATCGTGCAGTGCGGCACGTTTCCGGCTCTTTTGTCGGCGTTATCGGTCGATAAGTCGCCCGATATTTCTGTCCAATTTGCCGTCGCGTCGACCGTTTTAAACACTTTTTGAGAGCCCCAATAAAGTGTCTTGGAGTTATGCGGAGAAATCAAGAATGGAGCCATCCAATTTGCCCGCAATCCCTGCGACCTCGGCCTTGCGCTTCGAGACCTGCCGGTTCGCAAGTCGACCTTGCCGAACCCTCCGAATTGCGACGACGTGTAAACCGTCTTCGGGTCATCGGGGTCTGCAATCGTGTAGAAACCGTCGCCGCCATAAATCGATCGGAAGTCTTTATTGGTGATTTCGCCGGACCGAGTCAGGGACGGCCCGTGCCACACGCCGTTGTCCTGCAATCCTCCCATAACGTTGTATGGAACTGCGTTGTCTGCGCCGACTGCATAGAATTGACCGATCGGCAAGTTATCCAGGAATTTCCATGTTGCGCCCCTGTCGTACGTGCGATAAAGGCCGCCGTCGTTCCCGACGAACACGTGCGCCGTGTTTGCTGGGTCGATCCAAAGTGAATGGTGATCGACGTGCATGCGCTGGCCGATGCTGCGCCAGGTCTTGCCACCATCCATACTCTGAGTTAGCGGCACGGCGAGATTGTAGACAATGTCCGAATTCTTTGGGTCCACGCGAATCTGGGCATAGTAATAGCTGGTATCGACTCGGGACTCATTGACCTTTTTCCAGGTCTTGCCTGCGTCTGTCGTTTTGTAAACTTCGCCACCGGCGGCTCGCTGGGCAACCTCGAATGCCTCGAGTTCCTCTTCGTCCATTTCGAAGATCTGCTCGGCAGTTAAATGTTCCTGACCGGCACGGTTCCGATTTTCCAGAACCGCATAGACGATTTTGGGATCCTCGGGAAACACGGACAGGCCGATGCGGCCGATCTGTCCGGTTGGCAAACCGCCCGTGAGTTTCGTCCAATTCTTGCCGCCATCGGTCGTTTTGTAGATGGCCGACCCCGGCCCGGCTTCACGGATATTCCACGCGCGCCGAAGCCGGTCGTATGCCGCAGCGTAGACGATATCCGGGTTTTTCGGGTCTGCTGCGATGTCGATGAAGCCGGTGGTCGGGTTGTCTCCCTTCAGCACCTGATTCCAGGTTTTGCCGCCGTCGGCGGTTTTATACACGCCGCGCATCCCGCCCTCTTTGTACAGCGGGCCGATCACTGCGACATAAACGACGTTCGGGTCTTTCGAAGAAATCGCGATGCGTCCGATATGAAGGCTCTCTTTGAGACCCATATTTGTCCAAGTTTTGCCTCCGTCTATGGACTTATAGACGCCGTCACCGTAGTGAGCCGAACGCTGGTTGTTGTGCTCGCCGGCACCTATCCAGACGATGTCCGGATTGCTCGGGGCGATCGCTACGTCGCCGACGCTAAAGACCGGCGTTTCGTCCGTGACGGCTGTCCAAGTTGTGGCGTAGTTCGTGGTCTTCCAGACACCGCCGCTAGCAGTGGCGGCGTATAGGAGGCCGGGCTGCTTGGCATGGCCGTCGAGGTCGACAATACGTCCACCCATGGCTGCCGGCCCGACTGAACGAAAAGAGAATCCCTCCAAGAGACCCGACTGGGCGAGCCCCTGAGCGCTGATCGCCAGGGTGGCGACGAGCGCTAGCGCATATCGTTTCATGTGTGCAGTTTACGTTCGGCGCGCGCTCGCTTGTTCCTGCCGTCTTATGGTGAAAAAAGATGCCCTCCCGCGTGAGCAGGAGGGCTGCGGGCAAGATCCCCGCTGGTGTCAACGGATCAGGTTTATATCTTGAACTGGCTCCGGATCGTAATGATGTCGTTCTTCTGCTCCGTGCCTTGCTCATCAGGGTGCTCCCATGAGAACGTCAGCTTGAGAGCCTTGTTGAAGTGGTAGGTGTAGGCCAGGCCTATCTGCGAGATGCCGCGATTGGTGGAGACTTCGTCGTCCGTGTCCGGGTCGTAGTTCTCGTATTTGATCGTGAACTGGCTCGTCGGCGTTGCAAAGTAGCTCAGCTGCACATGGTAGCCGAGCACGTTCGTCTCGTCGATGAACGTCGGCGTTTCACCGCCGAGCGGGTCGCGATCTTTCCCGGTCATGACTTCAGCGCGGGCAGTCAGGTCCTTTGTGATGGCATACATGCCGTCGAGGTAGACCAGGAATCGGTCGGTTTCCGGAGCTGCACCCTGATCCAGGACGCCAACAGCCGGCCGACTGCCGAAGAACGCCGAAATCCCGTAGCCGTAGTTGGGCGTGTCCATTCGCGCGCCGACGGTGAATCCGAGCTTCATGTCTTGGTCGCGAAAACCGGACTGCTGAGGGTCTCCGAGGGTCAGCCCGCTCCAGACTCCTGCGTGCACGAGCCAACCGGAACCGACGTCGTGCCGGATCTGTACGCCCCGGTCGCGCTCGCCGGAAAACAGTCGCCGGTTGTAGAGCGAGCGCTCAGGCATCTCGCGGCTGCTGGACGACCGTTCAATTTCGTAACCGAGCGGCATCGATTGCTGGCCGGCTGCCACCAATGTCTCCGGGCTGAACTTATGGGTGATGATAAGGTCTTTGAGCTCCGCAGCGAGGCGATCGCCGCCCGTTGACATATCAACCGAGAGTTTTGCGCTGGTCGACTCGATTGGCGAATAAGTCAGTCCGAAACGCGAGCGTCGAACCGAGAAACCGTCGTTGCGCAGGCTGGAGCCGCCGGTTTGCGTATCTTGCCACTGGAATTGGGTGTAAAAGCTCGGCTTAATCTTTTTAAGATCGCCCACGTCCTTCTTCACGGCGTCGTTTGTCTTCTTCTGATCCTCCATGAATTTGCGCAGGGCCTCGACGTCCTGTTGCACCTTAGTGAGCGCCTCGTTCGTCGCTCGGAGTTCTTCGACGAGCTCCTTCAACGTGTCGATTCCCTCTTTGCTGTCAGGCAAATTGCCGGCGGCTGCAAGCTCTCCGATTTTCTTGGTTACCGTTGCCGCCCTGTCCTTCAGAGCTTTGATCTCGTCGAGTTTCGCCTTGACTTGTTCGGGGTTCTGGGAGCTTATGATTCCCATTCCTACGGCAGCGGTCGGAAACGACCCTGCACTCGCGGCAGTTAGAATGCCGAGGCTCGCCATGGCCAGCCATATCGTTTTTGTACGCACGATTATCAATACCTCCGTGTTCGCCGAGCTTCGCTCCGCGTGGCATCACTATGGAATCGCAATCGTGAAGGGATTGTTAGGAGGGTGTTATCGCACTGTTAAGGTTAGTTTCCGAACCCGGTGTATTGGCGAATTCCACGGGCAAACAGGATTCGCCCGATGATGTAGAAGCCGACGATCCAGGCGCATTGAAGGCCGATCAGCCGCCACATTTCGGGGCCGACGATTCTTCCCATGAGGATTTCGGTGGGCAGTGCGACGGTAAATCGGAAGGGAAGGAAATCACCCGCGAGCGCCGCCCACCACGGCAGGGCAGCTAGGGGGACAACTCTGCCGCTTAGAAAGTTCTCCGGAAAATAATACAGCGCAAAAACGCTGTGGAACTCGGTCGTCCACAGCGTGATCATCGCGACTGCTATTGCGATGTTGTAACTGAGGATGTGAGCGAGTATCGTACTTACAAAAAACTCTACATTAAAGTAAAGAGGCACTGACCCCAGGTACTGGTGGTAAACCGCCAAATAGAAAAGAAGGAATGGAGCAAAGAGGATGAGTTTGCCTACTCTCCACGCCAGATTCTGTGCGGCGAAGTTCCAATAGATCGGGAACGGCCGAGCGAGTTGGATGGCGAACATGCCCTCTTTTATCGACCAGGCGATATCCCATAATAAATGGCAGACAATAAACTGGCTAAGTATGAGCGTTATTAGATAGTAGGTAACCATCTCGGGGCTCGTCATGCCGAACATGCCGCTGCCGCCGGACGCGGATAGCCAGACCGCCGGCATCACGAGCGCCAGCATCGCGTCTGTGAGAATCCAGATCATGGACGCGACCGGATACGCCAACATCTCTTGCCAATAAACTCCTGCAAGAGACCTGAACTTCCGCGCAAACGCAGCCATTAGCGGTATTTTGCGCGTTCTTCTTCGACCATCGAGGTGATTAGCTCAACCGCGTCGACGAACGGGATTTCCCTCACTTCCGTTTCGCGACGCCACTTGAGCTCGATCACGCCCGATGCGATTCCGCGGCCGCAAACGGCGCGGAGGGGAAGTCCGAGCAGGTCGGCGTCCTTAAATTTGGACCCTGGGCGCTCGTCTCGGTCGTCGAGTAAGACGTCGATGCCGCTCTTTCGAAGCCCTTCATACAAGCTCTCAGCTGCCTGCTTTTGAGGTTCGTCATCGGCGCTTACCGGCACGACGACGACTTCGAATGGAGCGACGCTAATCGGCCAAATAATTCCATCGTCGTCGTGAGATACTTCGACAATCGATTGCATTGATCGGCCTATTCCCAAGCCGTAGCAGCCCATAATAATGGGCTTCTCGCCGCCGGTGCCGTCGTCGAACATCGCCCTCATTGCTTCGCTGTATTTCGTTCCGAGTTGGAAAATGTGGCCGACTTCGATTCCTCGAACCTCGCTTAATGTGCCGCCCGCAACGGATGGGTCGCCATCCAAGGCAACGCGGATATCTTCGAAGGAAGAGATTTCGAAATCACGGCCGTGTGAAACTCCACGGTAGTGGGCGTCGTTTTTATTCGCGCCGACGACGAAGTC
>JAICGT010000035.1 GCA_025922995.1 Fimbriimonadales bacterium | reverse complement strand
GGCCGGTAACCATCCGTTTGATCGATCCACCGCTTCATGAATTCTTGCCTGCGCATGACGAGCTGTTGGTGGAGGTCACACGCCTTACCGACCAGCTTTACAACGGTAAGGAGGTTGGCCCGATCCTTCACGAGAAGCAAGCGCTGCTGCATGAGGTCGATGCAATGCGAGAGTCGAATCCGATGCTTGGGCTGCGCGGCGTCAGGCTGTCGATTGTCTTTCCAGGCATAGTCGAGATGCAGACGCGCGCCATATTGGAGGCAGCAATAAATGTGGGCAAGCGAGGAATCGACGCCCAGCCTGAGATTATGATTCCGCTTGTGGGGCATGTCAACGAACTCAAGGTCGTGCGCGATCAGCTCGTGAAAGTAGCGAAAGAGACTCTTTCGAAAGAGGGGAAAAGCATCGACTACAAGTTCGGCACGATGATCGAGATTCCGCGAGCGGCTTTGACCGCAGCGGAGATTGCCAAGGAAGCGGAGTTCTTCAGCTTCGGAACCAACGACTTAACGCAGACCACCTTTGGTTTCAGCAGGGACGACGCCGAAGGCAAATTCCTTGGAATTTATGTTGAGCAGAAGATTTTGCCGACGAATCCGTTCGAAACCATCGACCGCGACGGCGTCGGCGCGCTTATGCGGATCTGCGTCGACGAGGGCCGCCGGACGAATCCGACCATAAAGCTCGGCATCTGCGGCGAGCACGGGGGCGACCCGGACTCGATTGCCTTTTGCGATGAGCTTGGACTGGACTATGTTAGCTGCTCACCATTTCGGGTGCCTATCGCCAGGCTTTCGGCGGCTCAAGCAACGATCCGGAAAACATAAAAAATTGGGCCGACGCTCGGGGAACTGAACGCCGACCCTACCTTGGAAACTTGGTCCACTTAAGTTGTAGCAGATTTCTTCGCCAACCGTTACAGTAATTATACCAGGTTATCATCCTTTTGGGTGATTTTCCCGGCAATTCCGGGCAGATTAGACCCTTTTCCCATGCCCTGGGTACGCTCTTGGACGTTGCTCAAGGCATTCGCGCTTTTCATCCTGACCGCCCTTGCCCTGTTGGGCGATGGATCCCAAACGGACTTTTCCGCCGACGTATGTGTGTATGGCGGGACGTCGGCGGGGATCGCAGCCGCCTTAGCCGCCGCCCGCGAAGGCAGTTCGGTCATTCTTATCGAGCCAACTACCCACTTGGGAGGAATGTCTGCATCGGGCATCGGCCTGGCAGACCGGGGGAAAGAATCGACTATCGGCGGCATTGCCCGAGAGTTTTACGAAGGCGCGGGGGCGATGTACGGAAAGGAGATCGCATGGCGCATCGAACCCGACGTCGCCGCGGGCGTGTTCCGCCGGATGTTGGCCGCGGAGCCTAATATCAAGATCGCGCTGGGTTCACGACTGGTTTCGGCACAGGTTTCCAGCCGCCGGATCGAGAACCTCCTTCTCGCGAATGGATGTCGGGTTTCAGCCGAGGTCTTCGTAGACGCAAGCTACGAAGGAGACCTCATGGCTGCTGCCGGAGTCAGCTATTTCGTGGGCAGGGAGTCTAGGGACGCTTACGGAGAGTCGCTCGCCGGAGTCCGAACGCGAACTCCAAAGCACCAGTTTGTCGATTTCGTCGATCCTTATGTGGTCAAAGGGCTAAGTTCATCGGGCTTGCTACCCGGGATCATGCCGGAGCCGATGGGAAGGCCGGGAGATGGTGACGGCTCGGTTCAGGCGTACACTTACCGTCTCTGCGTGACGAAAGCTGCGAACCGAGTTCCGATCGAAAAGCCCGACGACTACGATCCGGCCAATTACGAGCTTGTCGCTCGACACGTTGCCTCTCTTCGGTCCGCGGGGAAGAAGGTGAGAATGAGGGACTTGGTGCAACTCGACGCCCTGCCGAATGGAAAATTCGACTTAAACAATCGAGGTCCGATCTCCACCGATTTGATCGGCGGCTCCTCCGATTATCCGAACGCAACAGCAGTCCAGCGACAAGTAATCGCAAAACGACACGAGAACTACATTCGCGGCCTGTTTACCTATCTGTGCACCGAACCTCGCCTGCCCGAGAGCCTGCGTCGTGAAGCAAAAGCGTTCGGATTAGCCC
Organism: Fimbriimonadales bacterium; assembly: GCA_025922995.1. GTDB lineage: Bacteria > Armatimonadota > Fimbriimonadia > Fimbriimonadales > ATM1 > JACDEQ01. The sequence continues at coordinate 6,460 of JAICGT010000035.1, read as the reverse complement.
GCGATGAGTTCACCGAAACCAACAATTGGCCGCCGCAACTGTATGTTAGAGAGGCGCGGCGCATGGTCGGGGCTTACGTTGTGACACAGCGCGACCTGGAACAATCCGCATCGACCTCGACGTCTATTGGCATGGCATCTTATATGATCGACTCCCACAACTGTCGCCGGGTGGTTGTGAATCGACGTGTGGTTAATGAAGGCGACCTTCAGATTCAGACGGCGGGGCCGTTTGCGATCCCATACGAAGCGATCACCCCAAAGTCTTCGGAATGCAGAAATCTGCTTGTTCCGGTTTGCCTATCGGCGTCTCATGTGGCTTTTAGTTCGATTCGGATGGAGCCGGTCTTTATGGTTCTCGGCCAGTCGGCGGGGGTTGCGGCCGCGATGGCAGCCCGAGGCAACCACGACGTTCAGGAATTGGGTGTACGCACTCTGCAGGACAAGCTGAGGAGCCAAGGTCAGATACTCGATAAGCCGGCAAAAATCGACCGACGATAAGATACAATAGGACGATGCCACCCACGGAGGTTGTGAGAAAATGAAAATTAGACTGGTTTTACTCTTAGCTCTCGGCGCAATTAGCACATCTTTCGGCTCTACCTGGATCGAAGGCGCCGGCAACATTGGCGACGCCCCTGCTGTAAGTCCTGGCCAGAACACGATTGGGAACTCGGGTTCTTTATCCACTATCCGGGGCAAGTTCAGGTTCGACGACGTCGACGTTTTTAAGATTCAGATCACGAACCCGGCGACGTTCCGAGCGACCACGGTAGGACTCGCGGGCACGCTCGACACACAGCTTTTCCTCTTCTTTGAGAATGGCCTGGGCGTTACGCACAACGACGACGACCCGGGGACCAACTCGATACAGTCGACGATTACCGGACAGTTCGTTCCTTCGCCCGGGATCTACTACCTCGCGATCACGCAGTACAACCGCGACGCGAAAAGTGCGGCAGACCGGTTCCTCTGGAACAACACCCCGTTTAACACCGAACGGCAACCGGACGGGCCAGGAGCGGCTGAGCCGTGGACGAATTGGAGCATAGAGCCGTTGCTCGATGGCGACTACGAAATCAGCCTCACGGGGGCCGACTTCGCGGAATTTGGCCAAACGCCGCCACCACCGCAGGAAAATATCTGGGTCGAGTCGGTCGACGCGGCCCAGCTTTTGCCGGGGCAGATGACCATCGGCGAGGGACACCTCATTCGTATCGACGGTAACCTCATCGGCATCAACGACGCCGACATGTTTTGCATTCACATCGACAACCCTGCTGAATTTAGAGCAAGCACGATCGGCCAAATAGATTTCGACTCACAGTTGTTCCTGTTTGATGGCCAAGGTTTTGGTGTTACCTCTAACGACGACGATCCTGGGATTTCGGGCAGTTGGTCGATCATAACGAGCCAATTCGTTACCCAGCCCGGAGACTACTACCTTGCGATTGCGCGAAAAGGGCAAGACCCGAAGGGTCCGAGCGGCGAAATTTGGCTCGATGAGCCGTCGGCAACCGAAAGGCAGCCGGACGGGCCGGGCGCTGCCGAGGCCATAACAGGCTGGAGCAACCAGGGTGCTGGAAGGGGTGGGCCGTATTCGATCATCCTGACCGGGGCGAAGTTCTGCACCCAAGGCTCGATGCTCGTGACGCCGACCAGTTACGAGCTAATCCGAGGTACACCTGTTTCAGGCGGGCTGGCGGAGATGGCATTTAGCGACAATCTTTACAACGTTGTCGCTCCGGGCATTACGATTAGCTCCAGTCAGGATGCGGTCGAGGCAACATTCTCCGCGAACCTCACCGTGAGTAATCCGGCCGAGCTGAGGTTGCTGGCAGAGAGTCGCGGCACGTCGCAGTCACTTCGTCAAATCGTCGAGGTTTTCGACTGGGCGGCGAACGCTTGGGTTATCGTCGATTCGCAACAACTGCCGGCCGGCAGCAATCCGGACCTCGCTCTGAACATCGACATCTTGTCGATTCCGAACGTGATCAGCCCGAGCCGAAAGGTCAGCGCACGTATTCGCGTGAAGGCGACTGGGCCCGTGCTTTCGTTCCCCTGGAGATGGTCAGGAGACCAAGTGGGCTGGCTGGTTCGAACCCAATAGAATGCCGAAAGTAGCAGTGCTGCCGGGCGACGGCATCGGCCCTGAAGTCGTCGCCCAGGCAGTGCGCGTGCTGCGCGAAGCCACAGACGGCATCGAGTTCGAGGAGGCGCTCGTCGGTGGGGCTGCCTACGACGCGGTTGGCACCCCGTTGCCGGCTGAGACTCTAGACCTTTGTCGGAAGTCCGATGCGATACTGTTGGGCGCCGTCGGCGGCCCGAAGTGGGATAGTCTGGAGCCTGCGCTACGCCCCGAAGTCGGCGCGTTACTTCCGCTTCGCTCCGAGTTGAATCTTTACGCGAACTTGCGTCCGGCAAAAGTTTTTTCCGCACTGATCGACACGAGCCCGGTCAAGTTCGGGCCGAGCGGACCAATCGACTTGATCGTGGTTCGGGAACTGACCGGCGGAATCTACTTTGGCCGCCCTCGAGAGCGGTCGCCCGATGGCGAGAAAGCGATCGATACGTGTGTGTACACTCGAACGGAGATTCGGCGGATCGCACAACGCGGCTTCGAAATCGCAAGGCAACGCGATCGGCGGCTAACCGTGGTCGACAAAGCCAACGTACTCGAAACCAGTCGACTTTGGCGCGAGGTCGTTGCCGAGGTCGCCAGGGACTACGAAGACGTGGAGTTGGACTTCATGCTCGTCGACAACTGCGCGATGCAGCTCGTACGGGATTCGGGACAGTTCGACGTTATCCTCACGGAGAACATGTTCGGCGACATCCTCAGCGATGAGGCCGCTCAGGTGACGGGCTCGCTGGGGATGCTCCCCAGCACGTCGCTCTCCGACAGTAAGGGCACGTCAGCGTTCGGGATGTACGAGCCCGCGCACGGAAGCGCGCCGGATATCGCCGGTCAGGCCGTGGCAAACCCGCTGGCGACGATCCTCAGCGCATCGATGATGCTTCGCTACAGCTTGGAGATGTCGGCAGAGGCGGATCGCGTCGAGTCGGCGGTGGAGTCGGCGCTTTTGCATGGCGTGCGTAGCCGGGACTTAGGCGGGACGGCGACGACCGCTGATGTCGCCGATGCCGTCATTCGCCATCTTCGCTCTTAGAAATTGGGCACCACCGAGTCAACCGGAGGCGCCCAAAATAATATCTTCCTGGATCGACGTTACTTTCGACGCCGTGCGAGCGCGAGGCCGGCAAGACCGATACCGATGGCAACAAAGGTGCCAGGCTCGGGCACATATGACGCGCCGGTCAGAGTGATCGAGTAGCTGTCGGGTCCACCAAAGGCGCCCATCGAGAACCAGTGATCGATCGGGCTACCTGCGCCCGGACCGTCGGGAGCTCGTTCGGTGCCGAACGGCCCGTCCATCCAAAGTTCCAAACCCGCTAGGCTGTAGGCGTCCATATCGAACTGGCTAACCGCCAAGAAATACATCCCAGGGGCAGGCACGAAGATATCTGTAATCGTGCTCTGAAGGGTTGCAGCCGAGTCGTCGTTAAACGTGACGCCCATGCCGGCGAGATCGAATAGCCACATCTGCGTGTCTGCTGCAGAACCGCCGACGGTCGTCGCGCTAAAACCGGCAGGGCCATCGATATTGATCATATACATGTCTGCGTCGAGCGCTCCGAAGAAGCCGCCGGTAATCGTTGTCAATGAACCTGCACCCATGACAAGCTGCGCACTGCCGGGCAGTTCACCGGCATCGCCGCCGCCATCGAGGATTTCGTCCCAAATTTGAGCCGGTGCCGTAGCCGCCATCGCCGAAGCTACGGCAAGAATTGCGAATTTTTTCATACTTTCCTATCTCCCTACCCTCTCCAATGCGAGGGCTATACATTATTACCCCAAATTGCACCGATTTGTCTCGTGCGCCCGTTACTTTCCTCACAAACTCTGGGTGCACGGAGGATTAGGTATCCTTTCGCTTCCGCCGCGCCCTCGTGGTGAAATTGGTAAACACGCTAGTTTCAGGTACTAGTGCCGGCAACGGCTTGGCAGTTCGAGTCTGCCCGAGGGCACCAAACACACAGACTTACCTACGAGATCGAAGTGTCCGAGATTCACGTATTACTAATCCAGCTCTTCACGGTCTTTGTGGCGGCTGCTGTGGGCTCCGAGATTGCGGTTCGACTGAAGATGCCGTCCGTTGTCGGCGAGATCGGAGGCGGAATCCTAGTCGGCCCGCAGGTGTTCGGCCTCATCCCGATCGTCGAAGGGCACGCACCGATGCCGTTCGAGATGCTTGCAGAGGTCGGCGTTGTCTTCTTGATGTTCCACGTCGGGCTGGAGACTCAGTTGAGTTCTCTCAAGCGAATCGGCAAGCTCGCCGTGCAAGTAGCGCTGATGGGCGTTGCCATACCGTTCCTTCTCGGAATGGGCTGGGGCTACTCGATGGGCTATGCCCTTTCCAAGCAAGCGTTTATCGGTACCGCCTTTGTCGCGACGTCCGTGGCGATTACTGCGCGCGTACTGACCGACCTCAACGCACTACAACGCAAGGAGTCGCGGGTAATCCTTGCCGCCGCAGTGCTCGACGATATCCTCGCGATGCTGTTGCTCGGAGCTGTCACGGCTTTGCAGCCGACGGAGCCAGGAACCGGCGGCTCGGCAGTTATTCAACTCCTGATCCTCGGTCTTCAAGCCGTTGCATTCTTGCTCGCCTTCACGATCTTTCTGCCCAAACTGGTTCGGCGTCATCACAAAGTCATCGATGCCCCTGCAAGCAGCAACTCTCCGTTCATCCTGTCAATCATCCTTTGCTTGGGAATTAGCGTCCTCGCTATGCAAATCGGGTTGGCCGCGATTATCGGCGCTTTCCTTGCTGGCACACTGCTTGCCGAGATCGGTGAAGAGTATCGTATAGAGCGGCAAATGAGGCCGCTCCTCATTTTCTTGGCGCCTTTCTTCTTCGTCGTAACCGGCAGCAAAGTCGATATCTCGATCTTTGCCGAACCGGCGATGATCGTCTCCGGGCTCGTGATCACGGTTCTCGCCGTGATCGGCAAGGTCGTCGGTTGTGGACTGGCTGCTCGCCGGATGGGGAAGATATCTGCGCTGATCGTCGGCTTCGGGATGTCGCCGCGCGGTGAGGTCGGCATTATCATTGCCGCGCTGGGCATGAAAGAGGGAATTTTCGAGGAGAAAATCTATGCCCTGATCATTGCGATGTCGATCCTGACTTCCGTAATCAGTCCACCGATCCTAGCGGCGCTGATCAAGCGGACCCCTTCAGACGAAACGACTCCTCAAGCGGCTTAAGCATCTCGTGGACGGTCCAATCTAAGCGCAGCGGAGTGACCGATACAAAGCCCTCGTTGACGGCGTGAACGTCGGTTTCGGCGACTCCGGTGTCCATCACGACTACTCCTCCTTGCCAATAGTAGGGTCGGCCCCAAGGATCTTCGCGTCGCTCCACACGGTCTTCGTAGATGCGTGTGCCCATCTTCGTGATGCGTGTGCCTCGAAGCTCCGGATAAGCGATGTTGGGGATATTAACGTTGATGATCGAATGCTTCGCCATTGGCGCCCCCAACAGTTTTTCGAAGTTTTCATCGAGCCATTGCTCAGCAGTCTCGTAATGGAACGGCGAGTCGGCAACGTATTGTGCTACCGATACAGCCATCGACCGGATGTTGTTTATGGCTCCCTCGAGCGCACCGCCGACCGTCCCCGAATACGTTACATCCCATCCTAAGTTCGGGCCGTTGTTGATCCCGGATATCACGAGGTCGCAACCGTTGGGAAAGTACTCGGTCAACGCGACGTTGACGCAGTCGACTGGAAAGCCGTCTACTTCGTAGGCCTCGTGCCCGCCCTCGAACTCGACTCTGTTGACGCGCAAGGGGTCTCGCAGAGTCATCGCATGGCTGCAGGCGCTGCGCTCGCGGTCTGGAGAGCAGACGACGACGCGCCCGCGTTTCGAGACAACTCGGGCGAGCCTCCACATGCCTTCTGCGCGCACGCCGTCGTCATTCGTGAGAAGTATTTCCACGGATTCAGTCTACCGACCAGGTTAAAAAATGCGAGCCGCCCATTGGACGACTCGCACTTCATTAGACGGACCTGGCGCAGGTTTACTTGCGTCGTCGAAGCAATGCAAGGGCCGCAAGGCCGATGCCTAACGCTACGAAGGTTGCGGGCTCGGGAACCGCCGCGAATTCGGCACCGGTCAGCGAGATTGCGTAGGTGTCAACCGTGAGTCCGGCTGCTGACCAAGAGATAACCGGGCTGCCGGCTCCGGGACCGTCGGGCTGTCGCTCGACGTTGAACGGGGTGTTTTCCCAGATCAATCCGCCGGCGCTGCTCGGGTCTGCGTTGTATTGGTCGACGGCCAGGTAGTAGAGGCCGGGTCCTGGTACAAAGACACCGGTAATGATCGACTGGAGGCCGC
>JAICGT010000034.1 GCA_025922995.1 Fimbriimonadales bacterium | reverse complement strand
GAGTTGACTTCTATGGGAGTAGTGTTTCCGGGTTCGAAGTGTTTTTCTTTGCCCTTCCACGTACCTACGAGGAAATGCAACTGCTCAAGCTCCTTGGGCGGCTTCATGTCGGGCATTTCCTGAGCGAGCGCCATGCCGCTCAAGAGGATTGCTGAAACGAGTACTGCTATTGTCTTCATGTTTTCTCCTGTGTTCTGTGTTGTCGAAACTAACCCGAATTAGGACGTCGATTTCGGTGCGAACAAGTCGATCGCATTGCCATCCGGGTCGAGGATGGTTGCGTATCTCTGTCCCCAGAAAGCGTCGAACGGTTCGAGTTTCGAGGTGTAGCCATCGGCTACAAGGTCTTGGTGCAATCGGTCGACGTGCTCAGGATCGTCACACAGGAAGGCAGGGCCAATTGCGTGGCCGCCGACAGCTACGTCACCGTAGACCTGCTTGATCATGTTTGCGTCGTTAATCGACACGCGAATTCCTCCCGGCCTAGTCGCCTCTACGTATGGGCCGTCCGGGTCAGTAAAGTCTAGCCCGAGCAGTCGATAGAAGGCAACGGATGCCCGTAGGTCTTTCGAGACGATTCCGATCATGTCGAGCTTTACCAAGGCTCACCTCCTGATAGTAGACGGAAGGATACCACTAGTGGTTCCTTCGATTGCAAGCGAAGGAATCATCCAAGCGGCGCCGAAGCTTGAGATTATGCTTATCTTGGGGGCCGTAGGAGCGGTTGTACGCCTACTTTGCCTGGTGATCATCCTCGTCCACGCGTTTCAAGACGAAGTTTGGAAGGGTCTCGTGGGGCTCTTATGCATGCTGTATCTCGTGTGTTACACGATCATGGAAGTTCGACCACGAAAGGAAGTGGCTGATTGTTCTTGGTTGGATCCTGGGCGCGGTGCTTAGCGGTGCAAGCGTAGGGGAGCTCAATCCCTAGGTATCGCATTTCTTAGGGCAGTCCACTGAGAATACTGGTCGAGGTGGCCGACACAGAACAGCGAGAAACCCTCCACCTGAGTGTCGCCGATAACGCTCAGCAGGCGATCGAGTTTTTCCGCCGGCCAGTAGTCGCCCGGGATGTTCTCCCGGAAGGTTGCGAACTCCTTCCTTGCCTCGGACACAATCGCCGGGTTCTTGCGGAGGGCGTCGATGGCCTGACACGCGCTTGTGCTGACGGATCGAATCCGATCCGAAATCGCATCGAAAGCTGCAATCGCAGAATCACAGTCCTCGTCTTCGAGTGCTTTGGCAAGGGCGTGCAGCGGCCGCTCCTCTTCGAAATAGAGAAAGTTGATAGCGGCTCCCGGCCAGTAGTATTTAAAGTTCTTGGTCAGTTGCCTTTGAGTCTCTATCGTTTCCTTGAGCAAATCCAAATAAACTTCGAACGAACCCGGATAGTGGTCGCGGTAATTCATTGGAATAATCCCGTCGACATAGCCTTCGAACGTGCGCCAGTCCTGACCGATAAACCTGCCGCTGTGGACCGGGTTCTTGAAAACTGCGGCGCTCACGTCCATGTCCGGCCGCACTTCGTTTACAGCCTCTTTAGCTAATCTGCAGAAGTCCGTTATGGCTTCGCGCCGATAGAGATAGAAGAAATAGTCGAGGTCGTTCCTGCCGCCCTGAAAGAACCCGCCTTCGAGCAGGAAGTTGGCTTTGAAGGAGCGGGGAAGAGATTCCCAATTCGCGGGCAACACCCGCGGGCTCTGTTCCCAATGCGCCTCGATATAACCGCGATCGTAAAACTCGTGAAAAAAGGGATCGTCGCTATAGGCCTCCGTGCGATAACCTGCCCACTTGGGAAGGTTCTCTAAACAGTAGTCGCAAAAGCAGTAGCGGTCCGGGGCTGCGTCTCCGGGATAACGCACGTAATCGTGGTGAATGGCGTCGAAGTCGTATTTCTGTGCGAATTCCCTGATGAGGGGAAGGAGCCAATGGTCAGTGTAGCCCGGCCGCCTTGCGGCGCACATCCATAGAGGACCCCAAGGTTTACCGCGGAGCATCTCTTCAGCCGTCGTCTTGCCATCGGGATCGAGCATGACCCATTCGGGATGCTCTCTATGCGCGGGTCCATTTTTGCCCTCGAAGTAATCGATGAGCCACGCTTCCAGCCGCATGCCGCGTTTGCGGCAGGCACTCAGTAGCGCGGCGGGCAAGTCGAAAACGTCGTAGCCCTCGTGCGTACACTGCGGCAGAATGTCGGATTTCCAATAGACCGTCCCATCGCCGCCTTTGAGATGCACGATGAGCGTATTGATTCCGGTCTCGTAGAGCTTTTCGACGTAGCGATCTACGTCTGCGTCCGACATGCCGCACTCTGCCGAGCCAGACCACATCGCGCGGTATTTCAAGAAGGCTCGATCCATGCGCCGTCGGCTTTCAAAAGCGCAATCAATTCCTGGACGCCATTCTCCTGCGGAATGTTGTTCTTTACCACTTCGTGTTTGCGATAGAGAGCAATCTTGCCGCCGGCTTGGCCGACGTATCCATAATCAGCGTCAGCCATTTCCCCCGGACCGTTCACGATACAACCCATAACGGCGATATCGAGGCCGCTGAGGTGGCCAGTTGCCGACTTTACTTTGGCGAACACGGTAGGCAAATCGAATTTCGTACGGCCGCAAGAAGGACAGGCAATAAACTCGGTCTTCGATCGCCTAATTCCAAGCGCTTGCAGAATGTCGTAGCAAACCGGAATTTCGTTGATCGGGTCTTCGGCGAGAGAAACGCGAATCGTGTCGCCGATCCCTTCGGCAAGTAGCGTACCGATTCCGGCGGTCGATTTAACACGTGCATAATCGCCGTCGCCGGCTTCGGTCACTCCGAGGTGCAGAGGATAATCCGATTTCGAAGAAAACAGTCGATTCGCGGCCAGCATGATCGGCACGCGTGACGCTTTGAGGCTGACGATAATCCGTCGAAAGTCATGCTTCTCACAGATTCGAATGTATTCCAGCGCGCTCTCGACCATCCCCTCGGGCGTGTCACCATGAGTTACGAGCATCCTTTCGGCGAGTGAGCCGTGATTGACGCCGATTCGCATCGCCGTGTCATTCTCCTTACAAGCGTCGATCACCGGCACTAATTCCTGCTCGATCGCAGCGAGTTCTTCGGCGTGCTCTTGGGGCGAATATTCAACGGTTCGCTGAACACGCTTCCTGAAAACGAATAGCCCCGGATTGATTCGCACTTTGTCGACATGCTTAGCAACTTCAACGGCGATCGGAGAGCCCTGATGATGAACGTCCGCGACCAGCGGGACTTCGGCCCCTGCTTCGCGAACTTTCGCGCGTATTTCCTCCAGGCACCGCGCCTCCGCCATTGTAGGTGTGGTGATCCTGACTATTTCGCAACCGACATCGTGCAGGGCCAAAATCTGCCGGACGCAGGCATCGACGTTGCGCGTCTCTTCGGTGATCATGCTTTGCACAACGATCGTGCGGCCGCCACCTATGGTGACCTTACCTACGGGAACGGCTACGGTTGCGCGCCTCGTGAACGTCATCTGCCCTTGATTCTACTGGAACGGCCCGTTGTCGAACGCCTGAACGAGCGCGCCTAGGTCTCCCAGCGGGAAACCTCTGGCTTCCAGGGCGTCCGTCGTGCCGACGACTCTGAGAATGCCCATTGTCTCCTTGTCAAAGAATTCAACAACGATCCGCGCCTGCTTACCCTCACGCCAGACGTAGGCAGCGGTGATGCGACCCTCGGCGTTTTCAGTGGGCTCGTCGAAGCGCTCGAGTTCGCGGTCGATCTCTGTCTGACGCTGAGGTGCGTCGAGATTCTTCTGCAGGATGCTCAGCGTCGTCAGTTTGCCGTTCTTGGCGAAAGCGTCGAACACGAATCCGTCCGACTCCCAGCCATAGTGGCTCTCACCGGGAAGCGTAAGCGAAGTTTCCGTCGATTGCCTTGAACCGGGCGGCGCAGCGAAAACCTTCTTGGCCCGTTCCATGTTGTCGGACAATGAGATCGATCCTCCGTCGGATTCGATTGTAGTCAGCGCCGTGTCGCTGAGGGCAGTCGGGGCCGTCTGTTTCGTACCGACAGGTTCGGTATGCGTCGGTTCAACTCCGCCGCAGCCTGCCAGGACGCCGGCGATCATGATGTAAGAGATCGGTAATGCGGCGCGAGTCATCTAAGTGTCGACAGGATATCATATTCGGCTTGGATGCGTGACACTTTTGCTGCCCGCTTCGAAGAATCTCCGGGGCTCGTCGATTGCTACCGTTAGCCCGATTCTTCTTGCCACGACCACTTTCGCTAAAGGGCAGTTCAATGTAAGGACGATATCTCCGCCCAAGCGCAGCCAGTTGTCGGCGTCGGTAACGCCGAGCGCTTTCGTAAGATTGCCCGGACCGCGAGCGAGCGCTTGGTCTGGCAAATCGCCCCGCCGAGACCGCATTTCCGGTATCCCTTGCGTCGGCTCCAGCCCTCTCAACAACACGGCTTCGCCCTTGCCTTGCTCGCCGGTGACGAGATTCATGCACCAGTGCACCCCATAACTTCGGTATACATAGATATGACCTCCCGGCAGGAACATCGGCAAGTTGCGGCCCCTGGGCCCGCCGTAGCAGTGGCTCGCTGGGTCCATGTCGTCGTAGGCTTCGACCTCTACGAGCCTGCCTCCCACGCCGCGAACGGACAGGCTAGCGCCGACGAGCAAAGGCGCCGCTTGCAACGCCGGCAGGGAAAGCACGCGTTCCAGTTCAGGATTCATGATCGTTTGTATCGTAACTCGGCACGCTCTGGAGCGTCAAGTCAATGACCCGCAAGGGAAAAGACGACAAGCAAATGGAAGCGGCAGCATATTCGGCAAATTCGGATTGGGTCGTAGCTGAGGAAGAAGCCCTCATCAGGGCTGCTCGGGACGGCGATTATGCGTCGTTCGAGAAGCTCTACGAACGGTATCGAACCACAGTGTATCGCTTCGTGTATCAGATGATTCACAAACAGGATGAAGCCGAAGACATTACGCAAGAAGCGTTTGTCCGTGCCTTCCAGAATCTGCATAGGTTTAGAGAGCAAGCGAAGTTTACGACGTGGATCATGAGAATCGCCATGAACTTATGTACCGACAAGGTTCGGATGACCCAGCGGCGTAGCGCCCTGGAGCAGCAGGAAGCCGCCGGCGCGCTGGACTGGATGACAATAGGGAAGGTCATTGACCCGTTGGCGGAGATTGAGATAGATCGCCGAGCGGAGTTGGTGAGAAACGCCGTCGCGACGCTTCCCGATCATCATAGGAACGTTCTGGTTTTGCGAGACTTCGAAGACAGAGAGTATTCGGAGATCGCGGAAATGCTAGGCACGAGCGTGGGCGGGGCAAAGCTCCGAGTCTTGCGGGCCCGAAGGGCGCTCAGAGATAAGTTGGCGCCGCTCTTCGAGGAAGAAAAATAATGAACTGTAAAGAATATCAGCAGCAGGCGATAGAGGTCGCGTTCGGCGAGGCCGAGCGTACGGGCGACTTCGACCGGCATTTAGAATCTTGCGTAGCCTGTAGGGAAGAATACGCGGTTTACGAGTTCGCGGCAAAAGGCATCGAGGATGTACCGGCGCCACCTGCGCCCTCTCTCTCGAATGAAAGGCTGTACTCGGCTATCCGTGCTCAGAACATCCGCAGAAGCAGCCCGTGGCTGCCCCGGTTGGCATTTGCCGGGGCTGCTGCAAGTCTGGCGCTTGTGGCTTGGCTAGGTTTTAATCGACCGACGAGCGAGCCGGAGCTGCCTGTTATCGCTTCCGCAGATAAGCCGCTGGACGGCGCGCCGAGGGGTCCAATCGAGATTCCGGAAAAGACGCCGATCCTTGATACCGCGGCGCCTGACGAACCGACTGTGACGGCCTCTTCCGATCGGCAAAATCGGTCCGTTACCAAGCTGCGACCGCGTAGGCGGGCTGCGGACCCGATCATCGTAAGCGAGGTTCCCGAGGAACTGCTTGCCGTCGTCGTCGGCGGCGCCGAGGGCGCCTTGGACATCGATGCAGCGTCTTTTGATCTCACGGGAACACCGATGATGGCACCGGCTCCTGAAGCGATGCGCGCCCCCGCTGAGAACCCTATAGTCGTAATTCAGCCTCAGGGACAGGCAACGGAGAAGTCTTCTGATGACGTTTCTATCGGCGGCTAGCGTCGGAGCGCTCGCCGTGTTTGCGGGGGGTCAAGACGGCGTGACGACGGCACCGCTCAGCCGAGACCTCGCCGCCCATGCGATCGCGCGCGCCGTGAACTTTTCGGAGTCCGGTAAGACACTCGGTCTCGGCGTAGTTGTCAGCGGCGAAGGACTCGTGCTTACGCCAGGCGAGGTCGCGTTCGGCGCAACTGGTAAGCCGCGGACAGCGCTCAAGGGAGTCATCGGCGAACGAACGTTATCGGCAAGGGTTGTGGCTTTCGATCCTTCCACTGATCTCGCCTTGGTCGCGTTGCCTTCATCCACGTCGGACTACCCATTCGCCGACCTTGCCGAGCGCATGTCGTCCACTGTGGTGATGGTCGTGTTGGCCAACGGCCCCGCGCGTGGGCAAGTCGTTGTCTCCGGGATAAGCGGCGTAATGGCACAAAACAGCCGATACCTGCCGCTTAATGAGATTCGCCTGGATTCCGGTGGCCGCGCTCCAACCGGCGCACCGGTATTCCTTCCGAACGGCCAACTTGCGGGACTCATTTCGGCCGAGTTGGAGTCTCGATCCACTGGTTCTACGGCATTGTCGCCGGAGGCAGCGGACACCGCACGCACCATGAAAGGCTTTGCCGCGAAGTTGGGACCCCTCACGCCTTCGACGGCTTTCGCATTGGATATCCCCGTTCTAGAACGTGTCATAGCCGGCTTTACGTCGCCGGCGCGCACCATCGACCACCCGTGGATCGGCCTGTTTTTCAAAACTGGGCCATCGCCGACGCTCGGCGCAGAGATCACGGAAGTAGTCAAGGGTTCGCCAGGAGAGGCGGCAGGGATTCGAGTTGGCGACGTCGTGATCGGCTCGCCTCAAATGCCGTTCCGATCTCACGTCGAATTCGCTTCCTTCCTCTTTGCCAAGAAGCCGGGTGAGGTTGTCAGCCTTTCGGTCCTCCGGGGCCCGACGGTCAGGACGGTTCAGGTTCGCATGGCGCGTGAGCCACAGGCGACTGACAAACTTGTGAGATCGACCGGTCGCTAAGGTCCTCGCAACACGATCGCGCCGTACGTCACGGTTTCGTGCTTGACCGGGTAGATCACTTCGAAAGCGCCGTCTCGATCCCCCTCGACGACTTCATTTACCTTGAAGCCCGGATACACGCTGCCCAACGAAGTGTTTCGATCTGAGGACACGATAACTCGTCCGGACGAATCGAGTACAGCCGCGAAGGTGAAGCGTTTCGAACCGACGATCTCGTCGACGACACGCTGCAACGCTGTTCCGTCGCTGAGTTGATCCTTGCTGTTCATGTCGAGCAGCGGAGCCAGCGCCGACGATATCGCGGCCGCGCTTTGCATGACGCCTTGCTTCTCCGCAGCCGCCACGGCAAAGTACTTCGAGCCCAGTGCCCATGCAAATGCCGCGACAACGACGATGACTACTACGATAACGGCGGTTCGCTTCGGATCCGCTTGCTTGGCAGGTGCCTCGGGCTCGTTCTTTGGTTCTTCGGGAGTATCCATATTCTTATCTACGGGCAGATGGCAGAACATCCAAGTCAAAGTCGCTTGTTTCGCCCCGCGCCAGCCTAATACTACCGGCATGAGCGATCATCGCGGCGTTATCGGTGCAAAGCGCTGGTGGAGGCGCAATGAACCTAATTCGGCGGCGTTCCGAGATTTCCTGCAACTTTTCACGGAGACGCGTGTTCGATGCTACGCCACCGACGACCGTAGCAAGGTCGACCTCCGCAGCCAAACATGCCCGCTCAGTTCGTTCGGCAAGCACCGAGGTGATCGTTTCCTCGAAGCTCGCCGCGGCATCTGAGACATTCAGCGAGTCACCGGCGTCACGAACGAGATAAAGCATTGCGGTCTTCAGCCCTGAAAAACTGAAGTTCAAAGTTTCGCCGGAAAGGCCCTTGGGCAAGTCGTAGGCTTTACGGTTGCCCCCGACTGCCGCAGCTTGGATCGATGGGCCACCGGGGTACGGGAGGCCCATAGCCCTCGCCGACTTGTCGAAAGCTTCTCCGGCGGCATCGTCGATGGTCGCGCCAAGGATCTCGTGGCGGCCCTCGTCGACGACTTTAATGATTTCAGTGTGCCCGCCCGACACGAGAAGGCAGACGTGAGGGAAGTCTACGTCGGCACACAACGCCGGGGACAAAATGTGACCCTCGAGATGATCCACTCCGATCATCGGAATTCCGAGTGCATAAGACAGCGCCTTCGCCGCGGTTACTCCAACCGACAGCGCGCCAACCAAGCCCGGCCGGTTCGTTACTGCGATGGCGCGAACGTCTTCAAGCCCTACGTCGGCGATATCCAGCGCTTCGTAGATCGCCGGGAGAATCACTTCGGCATGCTTTCGAGCGGCAGCCTCTGGAACGACCCCTCCCCACTTCTCATGCAGGTCAGCCTGCGAGCTAACGACGTTTGCAAGGATTTCTCTCTCGAAAACGAGGG
>JAICGT010000033.1 GCA_025922995.1 Fimbriimonadales bacterium | reverse complement strand
TTATTAACGACTTGGAAAGGCAGATGGCGGATGCTTCGGAAAATCTGGATTTCGAGGCGGCGGCTAGGCTACGTGATTCGGTGGGTTCGGTTCGCGCGATCCAAGAGCGACAGAAAGTGATCGCCGACGTCGAGGACCGCGATGTCATCGCCGTCGTGCGCGACGACCGCGGCGCGGCCGTCCAGATGTTTTATGTTCGTGGTGGAAAGTTGATCGGCCAACGCAACTTTTTTCTGGATGGTGCATCAGAAGTTAACCCCGGTGAGGCGGTCGAGGAGTTCGTGAAACGGTACTATACGGATGCGCCAGAGATTCCTCGGGAGGTGCTGCTTCCGGTCGAAATCGAAGAGCGCAACATCGTTCAGCAGTGGCTGCGCCAGAAACGTGGCGCGGCCGTCAGCGTGGAGGTTCCGCGGGGTGGGGAGAAGCTCAAGCTCGTAGAAATGGCTGCGATGAATGCGGAGCACGCGCTCGAGCAGATGCAACAGGAACAGACGGCGCGAGAGGCGTGGGGCGCGGCGGCAGCGGCGGACTTGCAGGAGGCACTCGGCTTAGAGACTTTGCCGATGCGCATCGAGTGTTACGACATTTCGAACATTCAGGGAACGGCTCCGGTTTCGTCGATGGTGGTTTTCGAGGATAGCCAAGCTGCGAAATCCGAATACCGCAGGTTCAAGATTAAGTACAACCCTGAATCGCCGGACGACTTTGCGATGATGAAGGAGACGATCCTGCGGCGGCTGGCTGCGTTCCGTGACGGCAATCCGAAGTTTGCCAAGCTACCCGACCTTATGGTGATCGACGGCGGCAGGGGGCAGTTGGGGGCGGCTTTGAAAGCGATGCAGGAGGTAGGGCTATCGGTTCCGGCAATCGGGCTCGCTAAGAAACGAGAACTCATTTACCAGCCCGAAAAAGGCGAGCGGCCGGGTTGGGATCAGGACGATGATGCGCTGACATCGCCGGTTCCGCTCGAAATGCCCATGAACTCTGCCGGGCTCACTTTGCTTCGGCGTCTGCGCGACGAGGCGCATCGATTTGCGTTGACTTATCACCGAAAGGTTCGAGACAAGCGGATGTTCGGGTCGCCGCTCGACGAAATTCCGGGAGTAGGGCCGAGGAGAAAACGGCTGTTGTTGCGTTCGTTCGGCTCGATCGAAAACATACGCCGCGCAACGATCGAAGACCTCGCGAGCGTGCCCACGATGACCGTCGCGGTTGCGCGGCGCGTTAAAGAAGCGCTGGAAGATTAGTTGGAATTCTTGATGTTCCCGGCGATTTCCAGCAGTTCGTCTTTGCCAAGACTTGTCGAAACAAGCGCCATCCTCGTTTGACCGAGTTGCCAAGTTAGGACGCTGACTTTGACCGGCTTGTCCGCGGTGTAGAACATCGCGTTGCCGGCTACCTGATTCGGTACCTTCTCGCCTTCGCCGAGGGCCAGCGGCGCGAGCCAGGGTTTGAGGTCGCGGTTTTCGATTTGCAGGAGAGTAAGAGTCGCACCGGTCTTCGGATCGACGAAATCGCTCTGCGTCATGGGATAGACCACGGACTTCTCTGCACCGGCTCTCGTCGATCCGGCTGCGGTACCGATATCGCCACCGACGGTCGGGGGAATACCTGTGAGAAGAATGTTGCCCTCTTCAATCTGTACGGTAGAAGAGAGGTCTGCAGCGGCGACGCGAATCTCGAAAGTTTGGAACTGACCGCCATCTGCAGCGACAAACTGCCGTTGAGCGATCTGGTTGCCCCGCCGTTGTTGCTGACGACGTCGGCGCTCCTCCTCGCGGGGATCGACTCGTTCCTGACGGACTTGGAAAGTGTCTTTCCTGATCTGCCGATAGTTAGTTCCGGCGTAGCCGAACGTTGAAAACTCGGTACCGTAACCTGCCCAGGCTTTTTCGGACCTCTTGTTGATTACAGCCATGTCCCTTTCGAAAGCGCTCGTAGGACTCGGATTTGCGGCGTTGATTAGGGTCGAGGGCAGAATGATGCCTGTAAGCACCTTGGATCCCTCTTTAGGAGCAAACAAAACGTCGGCGCCAGGGGCGACGAACGAGATGCTCTTAATCTCGCGCTCGTAAGTCGTCTTCCCTTTCGAGACATCGGCGAGTTTCATCGCCACGCCCGTCTCGCGGTCGATCCAAAGGCGTTGATAGTCGCTGCTCGAACCTGGTTGGTCGAGGATGGTGAGCACGAGGCAGTCGCGACCTGCAATCTGCTCGCTCTTTCCCACGAGAACCTTTTTGCCGAGGGCTTTCTCGATGCCTTCGAGATAAACCTCAAGGTCGGCGCGGCTGAATTTTGGCTGGGCAAGAAAATCGAAAACGTCGAATGAAGTGGGAGCCCAGAGCCGGAGAACCAGGTCGGGCCTGCCGGGAATCCAGGTGTAGAAGCCTTTCGGAGAAGCGACTTCGACGCGCTGAGTGCCTCCGAGCATGCCGTCGATTTCGTTCGTCGTCAGATACGAGAAGGCATCTCCCTTCTTGGTGAGCGTCATTTCTCGTGCGGAGCCTTCGTCGAAGCGCTCGGACACGGTAGCCGTTATGTAGGCCGGGTTCTTCCACCCACCTTGCGCAACTGCGATAGCCGCTGCCGCGATCAGTGTGGAAGTTAGAATCGTTTTCTTCATTTTGTTTCCTCTGTTACTCCAATACTTTCAGACGTGTGAGCCGAGTTTCCGAGACGTGCGGTAAGGTGGCTTTCTATGCCGAAACGGCCCATGCAGCCCGAAGACCTGAACCGAGTTCGAGTACCGTCCGACCCGCGCCTATCGCCCGACGGACAATCCGTAGTCTACGCGGTGAAGCGCACTGCCGACAAGAACAAGTACGCGACCGACCTCTATTTGTGGGACGGCGACCTTAGGCAACTGACGACAGGTGACTCCAATGACTCCCAGCCACGGTGGAAGCCGGACGGCTCGGCGATCGCGTTTTCGTCGGATCGAGAAAAGCCTAAGCCGGGCCTGTTCCTGCTCCCGATGAGCGGCGGCGAGGCGAGAAAGATCGTCGACCTGCCTGAGGGATCGCTGTCGAAGTTCGAGTGGTCGCCGGATGGCCGGCACATTGCTTTTCTCTTTCGAGCGAAGGATGCGAGCCGAACGAAGGAATCCGTCGAGAAGCGGAAAGAGACCGGTGAAAGTGAACCGCCGCTTGTCGTCGAGACGCTTGTGTGGAGGATGGATGGCGACGGCGTTTTCGGTGACGACCGGTTCAAGGTTTGTGTTGTAGAAGTCGACTCGGGCAAATGGCGTGTTTTGGTATCTGCGGCGAAGGACGGCGAGTACTCATTTTGCTGGATCGATGACGGCAGCCTCGCCGTTGCCTACAATCCGAGCGAAAACCCGACCATGGAACCTTGGCAGGATGAGATATTCGTGGCGGGGAGCGACGGGTCGACTCGGCGAATCGAGGGCTTGCCCATGGGACAGAAGGGGTCGCTGACAAGCCTGGAAGACGGGTTCATCGCGGTCGCTTTCAGTGACCGCCGCGAAGACAGATTCGGTTATAAAGTCGGCAGGTTGTGCTACTTGGATGCGGCGTCCGGCGCTTGGAGCGATCCTTGGCAGGGGCGGACGGATCTCGACGTCAACGTTTGGACGCTAAGCGACGTTAAAGAGCCGGGTTATTCGGCACGGCTTTATTGCGATCAAGGGCGGCTTTTCGGCGACCTTTCGCGTGAGGGATCGACGCACGCTTATGAGTTTTTCCGTGACGGCTCGATGACTCAGCTTACGTTCGACGACGGCGATCAAACTCTGGGTTCGGCAAACGCCGACACCCTGGCGATTGCGACAATGTCACCAACGGCATTGCCGGAAATTGAAGTCATTCGAAACGGCGAAACGGTTTTTAAGAGTTCGCACAACAGCGAATTGACCGATGAGATCGAGTTCCTGGCGGGCGAAGAGCATTGGATAGAAAGTGAGCCCGGTGTGCGCGTGCAGGCTTGGGTTCTGCGGCCGGAGGCAGATGGCAAGGTGCCGGCGATTATCGAAGTGCACGGCGGGCCGCATGGGATGTATTCGTGCAGCGTTTTTTTGGAGATGCAGGTTTTGGCTGCGGCCGGATATGTGGTTGCTTGGAGCAACCCTCGGGGGAGCACAGGCTACGGCGAGGACTTCGCGCGATGTATCACCGGTGATTGGGGGAACAAAGATTGGCTGGATGTTCAGGCGGTTACGGAGTTCGTAAAGTCGCTCGACTTTGTCGACGCCAATCGAGTCGCAATAATGGGCGGCAGCTACGGCGGTTATATGGTGAATTGGGCGATAGGGCACAGCGACGCTTACAATTGTGCGATTACCGACCGGTGCGTGGCGAATCTGTTGAGCAAAAGCGGCAATAGCGACTACACCTTTGTGCCGGACGGCAATTGGCCCGGTTCGGCATTCAATGGGGCCTGGGAAGTGTTGTGGGATCGCAGCCCGGTCAAGCACTTTGCAAATGTCTCCACACCTACGCTCGTCGTGCATAGCGAGGGCGATTTGCGCTGTCACGTGGAGCAAGGTGAGCAGGTTTATACTTTCCTGAAGATGAAGGGTGTGCCAACTAGGTTGGTGCGATATCCTTCGAATACGAGTCACGGCATGTCTAGGTCGGGCCCGCCCGATTTGCGAATTCATCGTCTGCATGAACAACTTAATTGGTACGCTAAGTATTTATGAAGAGGCGGATACTCATGGTTGGCCCGGCGCTCAGCGTTAGGGGAGGGATGACGAGTGTTGCGATCGCGATTATCGACAACTTGTCCGACGAGTTCGAGGTCGAATTCTTGCCGACCTATGTCGAGGGCGGGAAGTTGCGCGCCGGGCTAGTGTTTCTTTCTGCTATGCGAAGGATAAAACGCCTTGCGAGGAAATCAGATGTCGTGCATATTCATTTCAGCAAGAAAGGAAGCACATTCAGGAAGGCTGCGCTTGCCAAGTTCGTCAAGGCCACCGGCACGCCGCTTCTGTTGCATTCTCACTCTTCGTCATACGGATTTTATGACGAATTGCCGGATTACGGAAAGCACCGTGTGCGTGAATTTCTCGGAAGCGGCGACCGGTTCATTGCATTGTCGGAGAGTTGGGGCGCACATTATGCGGAGAAAGGCGCTCGCAACATCTCGGTGTTGCCGAACCCCGTCGTGATTCCTGATGATGTCGCCAACCGATCGGGGCGTGAAACGGTGACGACGGTTTTTATGGGCGCCATGGGGGACCGGAAAGGCGCATTCGACTTAGCGGAGGCTTTTATTCCCGTCGCTAAGTCGCGTCCCAACGCAAGGCTCATCATGGCCGGCAACGGCGAGGTGGATCGGGTCAGGAATATCTTGCGGGACGGTGGCGTTTTCGGTCAGACCGAGATCTATGACTGGGTTGGACCGGATGAGCGAGACAAACTGCTTCGCCAGGCGGACGCCTTTATTCTTCCCTCATATAACGAGGGCTTGCCCATGGCGATGTTGGAAGCAATCGGTTATGGCTTGCCGCCTATCGTTACTCCGGTCGGCGGAATTCCTGAGGTGATTAAGGATGGGGTAAACGGGCTGCTAGTCGAGCCGGGGGACAAAGAAGCCATTTCTGCTGCGATTACACGATTAGTCGACAATGCAGAACAGCGCGCTGCAATGGGGATCGCGGTTCGGAAAACCGCTGAAGATTACGACATCAAGAAATACATCAAAACAATCGAGAGTCTTTATCAGGAATTAATCTCGAATAACGCGTCGTAGGCAGCGAGCAGCTTGGGCGCTTCGTAGCTCCATTCGAGTTCGTTGACCACTCGGTTTCTTCCGAATTCACCCATGGCTCGTCTTCGTTCGGGATCGTCGATAAGCTCGATGATCTTCTCCGCCATGTCGATCGGGTCGTTTCTTTTGGCGTAAAGTGATGCATCTTGAGCGCTAAAGCGCCCTTCGGTGAGGTCGAACTGAACAATCGGCTTCGCAAGCGCCATGTATTCCATGATCTTGTTCATGGTCGATTTATCGTTCATCTCGTTGTGAACGTCGGGATTGACGCATACGTCTGCGGTATTCAGCATTTCCAACATTTCCTGGTCAGGCACACGCCCGGTGAAGGTTACGTAGTCATCGAGGCCCATTTCCTTGGCCATGGTTTTGAGTTCATCGAGTTCGGTGCCACCGCCGACGATGCCGAAATGAACGTCTTGGCGGTTGATCGCCTGAACAACGTGCTTGGTGGCTTCGAGTAGGTAGTGAACGCCCTCCTGCTTGCCCATAACGCCCACATAGCCGACCAAAAAACGCCTGCCATTTTTTAGCGAATCATTCGGCGGTAGTATTTTCAGTCGTTCCAGGCTTGGCCCGCTACGCACGACGAACACCTTCTCGGGATCCATCTTCCCCCGTTCGATGGCGATCTTACGGTAAGACTCGTTTGTCGCAATGGAAACATCCGCGGTCGCAAAAGTCCATCGCTCCCATGCGAGCATCACCTTGTAGAGGAAATCCTTGCGGCCAAACTTTGCCAAATAGAGCTCGGGATTTATGTCGTGGTGATCGAACAGGAACCGCTTGCCAAAAAAGGTCTTATAAAATTTGCCAACAACAAAAATATCATCCGGCGGATTGCAGGCATGAATAGCATCGAAGCCATGCTTGCGATGCACTTTCCATGCCAATACGAACTGCCAAAAGAGCGCTGCCGTGTATTCGACCAAGTATCCAAGCGCGCCGCTTCCTTCGGTAGGCAGGTTGTGGCGATAAATATCGATGCCGTCGATTACCTCATGCTTGCTTTCGTAGCCCTTGCCGGTTGGACAAATAATGGCGACTCCGTATCCTGCATCGCGCAGGGTCGTCGCTTCCTGCCAAACTCGTCGGTCGAACGGCGAAGGCAAGTTCTCTACGATAAAGAGAACTCGGCGGCCGTTACCAGCAGATTCCGTCATACGAGCCGCTGCTTCGATTCGGGCTGATGCGGACAAGGTCAACCAACACTTGCCCGTCTTTTAGCCTTTCGGCAATGCCTTTGAACTCTTCGGCGCGATTGCCGATAACAATTGTTTCGGCGCCGTCGATGGTCTCTTCGATCGTCGGCTTCATGAGAGTAGAAATATGCGGTATCGCGTTTTCGATGTAGTCCTTGTTCGCGCCCGTCAATGCTGCAAGCTGCACGTTTTTGTCATATAACCGGAGGTCGTAGCCTTTCCCAATGAGGTGTTCGATCAGCGTGACTATCGGGCTTTCTCGCAAATCGTCCGTGCCAGCCTTAAAGCTGAACCCCAAGACTGCCACGCGCTTTCCCGGCTTCTCGGTGACCATTCGAATCCCCTTTTCGATCTGCTGCTCGTTGCTTGGAATAATCGAATCGATGACTGGGAGCTTTAGGTCCAGAGCTCGACCTTTGTATGCCAGTGCCCTAACGTCTTTGGGCAGGCATGACCCTCCAAAAGCGAACCCGGGCTTCATGTAATAGGGTGACAGGTTCAACTTTGTGTCCTGGCAAAAAATGTCCATGACTTTGTGCCCGTCGATATTCAGTGCCTTGGAAATATTGCCGATTTCATTGGCAAAAGCAACCTTGAGCGCGTGCCACGTGTTGTCTGTGTATTTGACCATTTCCGCCGTCTCCAAGTCCGTACGGATCATCGGGGCGTCGAGGTGCTCGTAAATCGAAGCGAGCACGCTTCCGCTGCGCTCGTCGGTTTCGCCGATAACGGTCTTGGGCGGGTTGTCGTAGTCGTACACGGCGGTGCCTTCGCGCAAGAATTCCGGATTATTGCAAACGCCGAAATCATGGCCCGCTTTGCCGCCATACGCGCTCTCTAACGTAGGAATGACAACGTTTCTCATGCTGCCTGGCAACATCGTGCTCCTAGCAACAACTATGTGAAAACCGCTCTTTTTTGCAATCGCCGCGCCGATCTCCTCACAGACACGCTCGACGTATTTCAGGTCGAGCGCGCCGCTTGGCAAGGACGGCGTCCCCACGCAAATGAGCGAAATATCGGTGTTGGTAATTGCGTCGTCGATATCGGACGTGGCGCGCAACCTGCCTTTTTCGACACCATCGGCAATAATCTCGCCGATGTCAGATTCGATAATCGGCGTCTTTCCATGGTTAATGAGATCGACTTTTGCTGCCGCCGGATCGACGCCGACGACCGTGTGCCCATCGCGCGCGAGACAGCCTGCCGAAACCGCGCCGACGTACCCTAAGCCAAAAATGCTGATCTTCATAAACGCAAAAAGCCGAACGGGATTCGGCGCGCACAGTGTACCCCCCGTCCCGGTATAAAGGGCTATGCCACGATATGCTCTCGGCCTCGACTTCGGCACGACTTCGGCGCGCGCGCTTATGGTCGATCTCGAGGGCGGCGAGCCGCTCGGCGCCGAACGGGCATACGCGCACGGCGTCATTGCATATCCGGGTGAGCCCGCGATCGCGAGACAGGACGCGGACGACTATCTGGTGTGCCTGTCACAACTGCTCGAATGGGCGGCGGCGCAGGGCGAGGTTGTCGGCATCGGAATCGATGCGACGGCAAGCACGCCGATTCCGGTCGATGAGTCGAACGTACCGATATCGCGACGCTTTCCGAACGAGCCCGATGCACTCGCTTGGCTCTGGAAAGACCACTCCGCACAGCAGGAAGCCGCCGAAATCACCGAGGTTTTTGAAAGGG
>JAICGT010000032.1 GCA_025922995.1 Fimbriimonadales bacterium | reverse complement strand
GAACACTCTGCTCGCCATGCTCGACGGGCTCTGTTTCGTCTTCTACTTGCGTAAAAAGCTCGATTTTAAGGGCATCTTCTTTATTCGCCCTGGCTATGCGCAAGACGTCCGCCTCTTCGCCGACGACAAGCACCTGCGATGCGCCGTCCGAAGCGTCGCTCTTTAGATGGGTTGCGTCCTCGCTGATCATTTCCTTGCGGAGTGGATCATAGGCGTGCCATCGATCCGGGAGTGTAGCAATGCGATGGCCCGTACCCGAGTAGTGAATCGAGAGGAACGGCGGACGGGCGTGCACGACGTCACCGTGATAATTCCAGACATGGACGCCGGAAAGCGCACACAATCCGCGAATGAGGCGTTCGTTGATGAGCGGCTCGCCAAGGAAAACGCTCCGCCAACGGTCTCTGCCGTCTTCACTCGCCATTTCTCGGACGACGAAGCTCGGCAATCCGGTCTGGGTGTATTCGCCGAGGACCGTCGTTCCCTCCTCGGGAATTGCGAAGTAGCTCGGCTCTAGTTGTTCGACCGTGCTGAGCGCGCGTTCTTCTAAAAGCTCGGTTAACGGGTGGCGCCGATTAAGGATTGTCGTTCCTGCTGTGCTGTTGAAGGGTTGGGGTCTGATTGCAATACCGGTTACTTCGCGAACACGCTCCAGTGCGTCTCTACCTTGCTCGAACATGCCGGCGCTGTAAACCCAGAAAAGTGTTTTGTCTCCACCTTGCAAGCGTTCTTTTATCGCGGTGCGCACTTCAGGGCGAATATCCCAAGCGTTAAGGAACACGTAGAGTTTGGCTTCCGGGAATCGCTTTCGGTGGGCGAGGTCTGTGATTAAATAGAAGCCCGCGCTAACTCCAGCGCGAATAACGGCCTCACGCGAATCTTGCACAAGTTGCTTAAATGCGCGTGCGTCGCTAAGGTAGGCGAGGCTCCGCTCGTCGATGAGAACGGCGACGTCCGGGTCTCTTTCCGGTGCTGTTGATGCAATTGCCAATATTTCCTGCACTTGTGCTGCGCGCGCCCAGATCGATGCAGTATTTAGCCAACCGTTACCCCATAAATCCATCCAGCAGATGCCCGTCGAGTGGCTTAGCGCGCTACCCACGCCGCGCCAATGAGCGGCTTCCAGCGCTTGCGGGGTCGGCATCGGCTTGTTGAAGTCGTCGGGCTCCGTGGCGGATTGGCTGATGGGAGTTTTGAAATCCTCTTCGCTAATAAAGAGCTTGCCGTTGAGTGCAAAACTGTCAATCGGTCCAGGGAAGGCGGCTGCGCCACCGAGGCCGCGATCGCGATAGCTTGGCGGGCCGGCGATGATGTCGACCTCGCGCGTTCTAAGAAGCTTACCGAGGCTCAAATGGCCGCTTGCTGCGTGCGCCCACTCGAACGTGTAGCCGTAACTTACGGCGACCAAGAGCCTTCCTCCAGATGATTTCTTGACTTCGTAGGCAAGGGCGTGGATGCGCTCGACCATTGAATCAGAAAGAAATAGATGATAATCGACCCAGCGCCTTTCCTTGCGCCGACCTCTGAGGAAGCCTGCGCCGGAAAGCGGGGTCTCGTTGTAATCGGGAATTTGCAACTTGTCGAATTGTAAATCGCCATCGAACCACGACGCTTGCAAAGCAACGCGGTCCGCGTTGTAGCGAAACATCGCCCAATCGCGAAACGCCCATTCGGCGGCTTGCGAGGTGTCGTAACCCCATCCATCAGCAAAAAACCATTCGCCCCTGTCCAGGTGAATACCGATGAGATGCTCACTCTCTTTCGACGCCATGATCGCCTTGACCAGAGCCGCAAGGTAGCGTTGCGCATCTCCCCAGAAGGTGTCGTCGCATACGCTCGGCTCGGCGAGAGTACCGTCTGCATGCTTATACGCCGCCGATGGGTACTTTTTCTCCCAGCCGTCAGGGCCGGCAAAAACAAATCGGAGCAAAAGCTTAGCCTGCGGGTCTACGTCGACGACGCGTGATAGGAGGTAGGTTGCGAGGTCTAATGCATGTTGTGCGCCATCATCGCTCACCACAAATTCGACCATCAGGCTATGGAGGTGGATTCCCGCGGCAGCCGCTTTGCTGATTTCTTCGAAAACGGTGGTCGACTTCGTTTCACTTGCCGGATTGCCGAAGAACATCATCGGCGGAATGACCTGGTCGCCCACCGCAATCGACGGCCTTCCGTTGTGCATGACAATTCGAGCCGATCCTTCCGGCACGGGTACAGGCGCATAAACGGGACGCTGAGGAAGCGGCGGCTTTACCGGTTTTTGCGCGGGCTCCGGCTTGCGAGGTTTGGTTGCGCGCGGTTTTTTGTCGGAAGGCTTGCGCTCGCGGGGCTCTCGCTTTGCAGTGCGACCGGCTCTTTCGCGAGGTTTTTCGGCAGGCTCATCTTTGCCCGATCGGAAAACGAATCCAACAGACGGCTTCCGACCGGTGGGCTTATCAGGCCGTGCTTGTTCAGACGGTGCCTTTTCCGTTACCGGAACGGGTTCGGAGACCGGTTTTCTTCGCGCGGTGCGCCGCCTTGCCGGGGTTGATTCCGTAGTCTCGTCTTCCTTCCTGGCGCGAGTTGCGCGAGCGGGTTTCGCCTTGTCCTCGGTTTCCTGCTCGGGCTTCTTTCTGGCTCGAGTCTTCTTAACGGGTTGTGCTGTGTCTTTGGTTTGTGCGGCGGCCTCAGTCGGCTCGCCCTCTTTTTTTCTGGGCATGGATCGAAAAATCCTCGGCGGCGGATTTTGCCGCCACGGTTTTTGTTAGGTTGAAACCTACTTGAAATTCGTTGTGATGGCGCCCCGGTATCGAGCGCACACCTCTCTTCTCGTGATTCTACCTTCTAACGCCAGCCTCCACCTGTGCCGTAGCCCAGCGGCTCACCCTGGCGACCGACCCCGAACGGAGTGTCGAACGGTAGGCCCTTGATGCGGATGAAGAACAGGAACTCGCGCCCCGGCCGGAATCCTGTGTTGTTCTCCAGCACCTGGAACACCGCCTCGGCGCAGTGCAGGTCGTAAGTTAGCGCCAGATGTCGCGAGTCGAACTTGCTCAGGTATCCGTTGTAGAGGAGCAGAGCGCTTACTTTGAGGCGGCCGATCTTGAAGGCATCGACGAACAGGTTGAGGTTCGCCCACTGGTTTCGGACGCCGTCATAGCGCAAGCCGACCCCGACGAACGTGGCCCCTGCCTGCCAGGCGAGGTCGAAACGAACGTTGCCTATCGCCGAGAGCTGTGGCAAATAGTTTCCTGTGAGACGCGCCTTGAAATCAGCGGACGGTGCGTACTCGAACTTCAAGCCGGGAGATATCCAGCCGTCGAATCCTTGGGACTGTTGATGGAAATCGAAGCCCACTTGAGCAGCCGCCGTAAAGGCAGGGAAGAGTTCGGCAACAGCATCCAGTGACATGTAATTGACGGTTCCGGATCGGTCACCCTGAATTGGCGAGTACCCATGCGGGCGTGTATAGCTATACGCGATGTTTCCGGATAGGCGATCACCCGCGTTGTATCGCAGAATTACGTTTGCCGTTGGCGTGTATTGCGCGGTTCCATCGCTGTAAATTCCCTGACGCAGGCCCGCGTCGTAAATAATTCCCCAGAGTCTCGCGGGATTGGATGCTCCGTTTGCCCGGAAATCGAGGAAGTACCTGTTTACGTGCAGAGAGTTGAAACGATCGTGATATGCGCCGGCCGAAACTAGCGCCGAAATGTTCGGCAGCCACTTCGGTCGATTCGTGCCGAACAGGCGAGTCGTGTCGGTCATGACCGTTAATTCAGGAGTTCGATCGATGCCACCCACAAAGTTGAAAGTCTGAGTAATCGGAATGATCTGCTGGTAGTCGAGTCGCGCGACGAATTGGCGCATATCATAATTCGTCTGGGCACGAACCTCGAGGGCTTCGCGCTTGCTGAGCACGCCTTTACCCTCGGTGGATTGCGCAATCGCGTTCGTGTAGTTAAGCTGAATCGATGACGTGAGTCCTTGTCGCCAAGTTTTGTCAGTCGTGAACTGGGCGTTTTGGTTTGTGGATTCGAATGTGCCCGAGGTATTTCTATCTCTGAAGTAGGTGATATCCATCTTTCCATCCGGAATGTTCGGGCTGACCCTAAGGCGCGTCTGCACCGACGTCGTATTTTCGCCGGTGAGGAAAAAGAATCGGCGGTAGCCTTGTTCAACCTCGACTTTGCCCCAGCCCAGATTGGTTTTATAATCGGCGCTGGCCGTAACCCCCGGTGTCGCATTTCCGAAGAGGTTCGAATAGACGCGTACTCCCCCGCGTCCCGGACCACTTTCAACGGCAAACTCACCGCCTAGACCGACGCCCTTTCGCGTCATCAAATCGACACGCGTATAGAAAGTGTTCGAGCCGACGGGCGTTCCGATCTTCGTTTTAATGAAGTAGCCTTCATCTTCTGTGTGGCCAAAATCAGGAGAAATGCCCTGGGTGCGTCGGTTGAGAGGAATGACGACGCGCGGAATGCGAATTATTGTCGTACCCAAGATTTTTAATCGAAAATCGCGGAACGTGAGCTTTTTGCCGGGCTCGACCGTCACGTCGCCGGCATAAATCGCATAGTGCGGATTGGGATACTTGCAGGTCGTTACCGAAACTTGCCTCCCCTCGATCCTGTCTTCGCTGCCTGAGGCGTCGGCGGAATTGACGTAGATGTCGGTCTGTACCCGACCCTGAAGCAAAGCCGGCTTTAGGTCGATATCTCCCTGAACAAACTTGAATGCCCTCGCGCGGGCGTCCACAAAGACGTAGTCGCCGCGGACGACGTAGTCTCTGCCCAGGACGTTCACTTCGCCCCGCAGCACAAACTGATCGGTGGACAGGTCGCCGAGCGCTTCCTTCGCGCTGATGCGATAGCCTCGGTACTCGAATAGCACGTCCTTGCCCGTGACTTCGTTGCCTTCGATTGTCCATTCCTCTGATGAGATCAGCTTCAACTCGTACGAGCCTTGTTCGGGCGGCAACGGAGGCGGCAGGCGGCCGTCGCGAGGAGCGTTCGGCGGGAACCCTGTCGGGTCCATGGGGTTTCCGCTCTGAGTCTGCGCCAGCGCCACGCCAACCGATAGCATAAGGAGCAGGCAAATTAGTCCGCGCGCCATAAAGCAAAAACTCCGATAACCGTAAAGAGAATGTTCGGCAGCCAGGCGCCGAGCAGCGGTGGCAGGATCCATCCTTTTGCCAGGACCTGTGACGTTAGAATCCAGATATTATAATAGAGAAATACAATAAAAATGCTGATCAAGACACCGACAAACGCTCCGCCTCGAGAGAAGTAAAAGGCAATGACCGGCGCGAAAAACGAAAACACGGCACACGCCGCAGGCACAGCCAGTTTGTTGTAGTAGACAACTTCGACCGAACGGACGTCTTGGCCTTCGGCGCGCCATTGACTAATGCTTGTCCTAAGCTCGCTGATCGACATCGAATCCGGCGCGCGCACGCCAAAGAAATCGTCCAGGCTCATCCGCAGATTTATTTCCCAAACTTTCGGATACAAGAACTGCGTGTGGATGCCGGACATCTTGATGACACTGGCGTCGAAGAGCTGTAGGAGGCCGTCGTCGTAGCGTGCTTTAGGTGCCTGTACTACCCAATCCTCACCGCGTTTCGGTTTCTGAAAGATTAGGATGTCGTCGATTTCGACTCCGCCATTCTCGTTCTTTCTTACCATTCCAAGGCTAGCGTGGTACTCGCCGTTATTCAATTTGAGCAGAACATTCGACCTTAAATTTATGGCTTCCGCGCTGGCGAATATCTTGCGCATTGTTTCGGTTGCACGCGCCTCCGTCTTCGGAGTTACGTATTCGGCCAGATAAAAGCTGAGCGCAGATACTACGATTCCGACCACAAAAAACGGCACCATGATTCGCCTAATGGATATTCCCGCAGCACGCATTGCGGTCAGTTCACTCTCGCGTGAGAGGCGCGAGATTGCCAGCGCGCCCGCGAGGGTGACGCCGACCGGCAGGGTCATGTTCAGGGTTTGTGGGACCTTCAGCAGCAAGTACTGCAACACGGATGACAAAGGAATGTCCCGCGAAAACACGTCCTGCGCATAGGCAATCATCGTGTTTGCCAAGAACATGAGTACGACCGCGACCGTTCCAATGAGCAGCGGCGCGGCAAGCTCCTTGTACAGGTATCGGTCAAGGGTCTTCATCGTCTTTTTTCCTGACCCGAAATCTCGGCTCTGTACCATTGAGAAGCCGCCTGATATTGGCCTTGTGGCGGAAGACAATCAGCGCGGCAAGTATCGAATAGACAATTACGACAATCGTCGGAAACCCGAAGACTGCAGCCAGTACTGGCGCGGATATTGAGCCGACAATGCTGCCCAAACTGACATATCCGCTGATCCAGAACGTGGTCAGGAAAATTCCGAATGCAATTCCGGCGACAATCGGGGTCACCGCGAGCATAACACCGAGTGCCGTTGCGACTCCTTTGCCTCCCTTAAACCTGAGGAAGGGCGAAAGACTATGGCCAACCACTGCACAGGCTCCGAAGAGGATTCCCCACGAAGGATTGCCTGCCGATGATCCCACGGCAATGGGCAAAAAGTAGCTAGGCAAAAAGCCCTTCAAGACGTCCATGGCAAAGACTAGTGCGCCCAGTTTCGGACCCAAAATCCGCCATACGTTTGTTGCTCCGATGTTGCCGCTGCCTTCTTTGAGTATGTCGACTCCGCGGCTCGCGGCGATCCACTTGCCAAAAGGCAGCGAACCCGAAAGATACGCCGCCAAACCCGCTAGCACCGCTTCAACCGTCACGCTTCCTGGATGACCTCCGAAAAAATTCGCGAGACGGACTCACGGTGCACTGCCACCGTCGCTAAGAGATCGTTTCCGCTATCCAAACCCATCCATTCAGCGATACGCATTAGTTTTTCAGGGTTCTCGGGCAGCACGGAGGTCGAGTCGAAGTCCAAAAGGTGCAACACATTCCTGATGCGGGCGAAGTGCAGCACGGCCTCGCGGAGAAGAGCGGCATCTTTGAGCGACAGCGCTCCGACCTGTCCAAACTTCATTATCGTTTCGTGGGTACTGGAAACTTCGCTTAGCGCCGTCGGATGCCGTAGCCGCAGGATGGCGGCGATCCACTCGATGTCCAGCATGTGCCCTGGCCCGAGCTTCAGGTCTCGCGTTGCTTCCCATGATCGCATGCGTTCCGTCTGAACCCTCCGGCGAACCCTGAGCGCTTCCTGCTCATCTTCCCAAGTCCACTCCCGACCTGCTATCGCTGCATATAGGACATCATCGGTAGCCGTAATCCCCCGCAACGACCTGCCCCTCGTGTATGCCAGCCGTTCCCATGTCTCCATCGAAGCTTCGGAATACGCCTCGAAGCCTGGAATCGTGCGGACCACGAGGCCGGATCCACCCTCGGGACGTAGGCGGACATCGAGAGGGAAGTTTCCACTCGCTACCGCGATGCGCCTCGCAGCTCGAAGCCACTCCTGGCCGATTCGTTGTGACCTCTCATGGCTGTCAGCATCCATGCATAGGAGCATGACGTCCCAGTCCGAGCCGAGAAGCAACTCGCTGCTTCCCAACCGGCCCAGACCGACGACGTCGATCTCTTCGCCTCCAACTCGATCGAGTGATTCGAGAAGAGCAGCTTCCGCTACCGAAGTTTGGTACCGGAAAGTCCGCTCGATATCACCGTGATGAGCATGCTTTAGATTGGCCACGACATCCTCTCTGCGCAAAATGGTCTGCAACGCGCCCTCCCAATCCTTGGTTCCAGCCAACTGGTCGCGCATGTCCTGGCCCGGGTCTGTGTCGTCTGCAGCTACAAACTCGATCTCCTCCCCGAACACAACGTCCCAGAGGCCACGGTGAAACGCGAGGTTTGATACCACCCTCGGTGCGCATTCGGCGATCATACGAACTCGCTCCGCGGTCTTTGGGTCTTCGCGAATCTCCGAAAGGAGCGCGTGCGGCGAATCCGAGGAGGCGAGGAGCCTGTCGGCAGCGATCGCTGCCGGTGACTCCGGTTCTAGAGCCAGGGCACCGGTCAGGCTCGCTGATTCCGAGGTAACTCGCTCCAGCGCCGGCACATACTGCTCGACCAGCTCTCGGACCAGGAATCGACGACGCCTCAGTTCCGCATACAGTCCAGCCCACGAGCTGAATCCAGTGAGGCTCGCAAGGACTTGGCGTTCGGCGATGCCGTCGGGCAGCACGTGCAATTGTCGATCCTGCCGAAGTTGGATCCGGTGTTCGATCTGCCGAAGGAATCGGTAGGTCGAGCCGAGCAATTCGGTCGCCTTCGGAGTTAGGAAGCCCAAGTCTGACAGGACGTCGATCGCAGTGGCAACGCTCGCTCCTTTCAGGGAGGGATTTGCGTCACCAAGAGTCAGCTGTAGCATCTGCACGATAAACTCGATGTCTCTGATGCCTCCCGGACCGAGTTTGATGTTTGCCGCGGCCTCGCTCCTCGCTCTGATCTCAGCCTCGTACCTGCGCTTCGCAGTCATGATGTCGTCCAGAAACAGATCGGACCGTGGTCCTTTATAAACTATTCGATCGAGGTCGCGAAGGAGGGCCGCGCCGACTTCAGCGTTGCCGGCGCAAACGCGAGCGCGGATCAATGCCTGTATCTCCCATGGCTCAGAGTAGGCTTCGTAGTAACGGATCGTCGCCGACTTACCAAGATAAACCGGGCCGCTCGATCCCATCGGCCTCAGCCT
>JAICGT010000031.1 GCA_025922995.1 Fimbriimonadales bacterium | reverse complement strand
GTAATCACCGTATTTCTCTCCGAATAGCATCATCGCGCCGAGCGTACGAGCTTCATTTATCGGAACATTCAAATGGATCCTAACCGGCAGCGCTTCCGCGATTCGCCTGTTTACAGCCTCTTCGACTGCGCGTAATTCGCTATTCGAAAGCGCCTTTCCGTGCGTGAAATCGAATCTGAGGCGATCCGGCGCGACCAGAGAGCCGGCCTGCGTAACATGGCTACCCACCTCATTTCTCAGCGCAGCATGCAATAAGTGGGTCGCCGTATGGTTCCTCATGATGTGCAGCCTACGATCGACGTCCACTGTTGCAAGCACGGGCGCAAAAAAAGCACCGGACTGCAATATCGAGCCAATCGCTTCGGCATCGAGGCCGGCAAGCTCTTGGCTAAACTCAACGACTTGCGCATCATGCCACATCTGGCCCATCTCTTGCCAAGTGTTCGTTACTCTAAACGCAAAGTCCTCACCCTCGATTGTTCCGGTGTCGCCGACTTGGCCGCCGGACTCAGCGTAGAAGGGCGTTTCTTCGAGGCAGATTTGAAAATCGCCCGTAGTCAGGTTGGTTTTGCCAAACCTAGGGCTAATCTGCACCAATCGTGTTGCGTGGCGAACTCGGTCGTACCCCACGAATGTCGAATGCGTCGGCGCGTCGTGCGCGGTTGCAAGGATGATTGCTTCGCCCTCACCTCCGAAAACGTCGCCTGCGCCTCGTGCGGTTCGCGATTTATCTTGCGCCTGTTTCAGCGCTGCTCGAAATTCGTCCTCGTCGATATCCTGGTCGATTTCACGGGCCAACTCCTGCGTAACTTCGAACGGAAATCCGAAAGTGTCGTAAAGGAAGAACGCGTCGTGGCCGTCCACTCGCCCTTTTTCCGTCATTAACTCGTCGAAGCGCTCGTGACCCTGTTTCATCGTCTTCAGAAAGGCTGATTCTTCAAGCGCAAGGGTGTTTTTGATGGCGTCGGACCGTTCTGACAGCTCGACGTATGGGTCTCCGAGTGCAGTGACAACGGCGTCGAACAACTCCGAAATAAACTGCCCTTTAATGCCCAGGGTTCGCGTTCCTTTAAGAATCGACCTTCGAATCAACCTACGCAATACGTATCCGCGGCCGGTATTCGACGGTAGGATCCCGTCGGCAATACAAAATGACGCGGTGCGCATATGATCCGCGATAATCCTAATCGCGCGGTCCTTCTCGGCACTGTCTCCGTACTTGCAATTTGCCCGGGCGGCAACAGCCTCGATAATCGGTGAGAAAACGTCGGTGTCGTACACGCTCTCGAAGTTCCCGAGAACGCGAGCGGTTCGCTCGAGACCCATGCCGGTGTCGATGTTCTTTTGCGGAAGTGGATCTAAACCGAGTTTCCTGTATCCTAAGTGCGGGTTCTCCTGGTCGTTAAGTACGCCCTTCCACTCGTATTGCATAAAAACGAGATTCCAAATCTCCAGCCACTTGCCGGCTGCTTCGTCCGTAACAAAGTCGGCGGTTAATTCATTTGCTTCCGAGGTTCTGTAGAAAATTTCGCTGCACGGGCCGCAAGGGCCGGGAGGGCCGTTCGACAAGGCGCCCGCCGGCCAGTAATTAGCGTCCTCTCCCAGTCGATGGATTCGAGTCGCCGGTTCAATATCTATGCTTCGCCATTTCGACGCCCAGAGATCGTAAGCTTCGTCGTCGTCTTCGAACACTGTAACGCAGAGCAGCTGCGGATCGAGGTCGAGCCATTGAGCATCGGTAAGAAACTCCCAGGCGTAATCTATGGCCAAGGCTTTGAAGTAGTCTCCAAAGCTGAAATTGCCAAGCATTTCAAAAAATGTTAAATGCGCTGGATTGCCCACCTCCTCGATGTCTTTCGCGCGGACGCACTTCTGGCTGGTTACAAGCCTCGGAGACGGGGGAGCCGCGATCGCTCGAAAATAGGGCTTGAATTGCACCATTCCGGCTCCGGTGAACAACAACGATTGATCTAGCTTGCCTGCGACGTCGATTGGCACCAAGGGCGCGGAAGCGTGGCGTAAATGACCCTTAGATTCGAAGAAGTCGACGTACTTGCGCCGAAGGTCGCGGGCGTCGATCCTAGCGGATGTTGAAATACTTCGCCTCCGGATGATGGCAGACAATGGCACTCGTCGATTGTTCAGGCACCAGCATGAATTCGTCGGTTAATTCAACACCGATTTCTTCAGGTTGCAACAATTCGAACAGCTTAGACTGATCCTCTATGTTAGGACACGCCGGGTATCCGAACGAGTACCGACAACCGCGATACTTTGTGCTGAATAGTAGTTTGATCTCGTCCGCATCTTCGTCGCCGAATCCCCATTCATGGCGGATGCGCCGGTGGAACCACTCAGCCAACGCTTCCGCAGTTTCGACCCCCATGCCGTGTACGTAAAGATAGTCTTGGTAGTCGCCCTTTGCAAACAGTTCGCGCTCGAAGCGAGAAACTTCGCTGCCGACGGTGACAAGCTGAAACGCTGCAAAGTCCATTCGTCCGGAGTCAGTCGAAGCAAAGAAATCGGACAAGCATAATCGTCGGTCGGTCGATTGTCGCGGAAACGTAAACCGGGCTACCGGCGAAGAGCAGTCCTCGCCGTAGACGATTAGGTCGTTGCCATCTGACTGGGCAGCGAAGTATCCGTAAACGACCTTCGGCGCAAATGTCGATTGCAGCATTCCCTTGAGGCGGTCGAATGTCGGGCGCGCGTTTTCTTCCAAGTAGTTGTTAAACTCTTCGTTGTTCTGATCCTTTGGCCGCTTGAATCCCCATTGGCCCCGAAATAAGGCGATTTCGTTGATGTACGGATACACGTCCCAGATATCGATATCATGGAGTGCCCGCCTACCCGAAAAAGGCGGGTCGAAAATCGGGTTATCTGTACCGACATCGCTCTTAACCCCGTCAAACACATATAAATCAGGATCGGTATCGGGCAATCGATGACTGGTTACACGTTGGTAGCCGGTGTCTTCCTGCTCGGTATCGACAAGCGTTGCCGGCGCCTCGTCCAGGTTTTGCATGATCCGAAGTCCTTCGAAGGCGTCCTGTGCGTACCATAATTTGCCCTGGTAAATCGCGCGCAGGTCCTGCTCTACATAGGCGCGTGTCAGGGCAGCGCCACCGAGAATGACCGGGTAGCCATGCAGTTCTCGGTCGTTGAGCTCGATGAGGTTGTCCTTCATCACGAGCGTGCTTTTAACGAGTAGCCCGCTGAGGCCGATGGCGTCGACGTTGTGGGACTCCGCTTCGGAGATAATCGCAGAGATCGGCTGTTTTATCCCGATGTTTACTACTCTAAAGCCGTTGTTCGACAGGATTATATCGACCAAGTTTTTGCCGATGTCATGGACGTCTCCGGCCACGGTCGCGAGCAAGATGCTCCCTTTTGCATCGCCGTCGACCTTTTCCATGAGCGGTTCAAGATGCTTCACCGCGGCCTTCATAACCTCAGCGCTCTGCAGAACAAAGGGAAGCTGCATTTTTCCGGAGCCGAACAACTCGCCAACTTCCTTCATTCCGTCGAGCAGGATGTCGTTGATGATCTGCAAGGGGCTGTATTGCTCTAAAGCTGCGTCAAGATTCGTTTGCAAGTTCTTCTTGATGCCGTCGACGATATGGCGTTTAAGGCGGTCTTCGATTGCAAGCGCTGCTAGCGAATCTTCCGTCGGCCGTACGGATGTAACCGATTCGAATTGCGCCATAAAGTCCACTAAGGGGTCGTAATCGCCGTCCCTTTCGTCGAAGACGAGCTTTCGCGCCGTCTCCCAAAGTTTCGGCTCGACTTGGCTCTCAGGCATGATCTTCGAAGCGTGCACGATTGCAGATGTCAGGCCGGCTTCGAGGCAGTAATGCAGGAAGGCGGAATTGAGAACGTAGCGTGAGCTTGCCTTCAGACCAAAACTTATGTTGCTAATACCGAGGATAGTATTGACATCCGGGCGTCTCGCTTTTAACTCTCGAATTGCCTCGATGGTCTCGATTCCAGCTTTGCGGAATTCTTCATCGCCGGAGCCGAGCGTGAACGTTAGACAGTCGATAAAAACGTCGTGATCCGCGATTCCATAAGATCGCGTTTCTTCTAGGATTCTTTCCGCGATTTCGACTTTCTTGGCCGCACTCTTCGCCATGCCGTCTTCATCGATGGTTAGGGCGACGATCGCGGCTCCGTACTTTTTGCACGCAGCTAAGACTCGCTTCGTCCTTTCGCCTCCGTCTTCGTAGTTGATCGAGTTTACGATCGGCTTGCCGGGAAGACGTTTCAGCGCTTCCTCTATCACGTTGGTCTCCGTACTGTCCACCATGATCGGAATCGTTACCTGCTTGGCATATTCGTTCAATAACGTAGTCATGTCACGGACCTCGTCGCGTCCGACATATGCCGTGCAGACGTCCAAAACGTGTGAACCCTCACGCTCTTGTTCGCGTGCGAGCTCGGTCAGCGCGGTCCAGTCCTCCTGTGCCAAGAGGTCTCTAAACAATTTGCTGCCGTTCGCATTGGTTCGCTCGCCGACAATGAGGAACGATGGCGACTGATCGTAGGGCTGGACGGAGTAAAGGGAAGCGCATCCGACGAGCTTTTCCGGACTCCTCGCCGCTCGGGTCAAACCGTTGACTCTATTTGACAAAACTTCGATGTGCGCAGGTGTAGTGCCGCAGCATCCGCCGACGATGTCGACCCCGTGTTCGACGATAAACTTTTCGTGGTAATCCGCGAGGGACTCCGGCGTCAACTTGTAGACCGCTTGGCCGCCTTCCATTTGCGGAAGCCCCGCGTTCGGCATCACGCTGATCTTTCGCGTTGAGTGCTGCGAGAGATACCTGACATGCTGCTGCATTTCTTCCGGTCCGGTTGCACAATTAATGCCGATGCCGGTGATCTCGGGGAACATTTCTAGCTGCGCGATTGCAGCTGCTACTTCGCTGCCGACTAGCAGCGTTCCCGTGACTTCGACGGTTACGGAGACAAAGAAAGGCAATTGCTTGCCGACAGCGCGCATTGCCGAAATAGCACCCGCCACAGCGGCCTTCACGTTTAGCAGATCCTGCGCTGTTTCCAGAAGGAGCCCATCGACGCCGCCGTCGATAAGCGCCGCGTATGCGATGGCGTAACTTTCCTCGACCTCGTCAAAAGAAACTTGTCCAAGGGTGGCGAGTTTCGTTCCGGGGCCGATCGCGCCAAGAACGTATTTATCTTCTTCGAACGAATCTGCCGCCTTTCGAGCAATTTGGGCAGCTTGCCGGCAAATCGCCTTGAGTTTGTCGCGAATCTCGTATTCGTCGAGGACGTACGAAATTGCGCCGAATGTATTGGTCTCAACAATGTCGGCGCCGGCGGCGAAATACCGCTTGTGAATGTCTTCGATAACGTCCGGCCTTGTAAGGCACAAGATTTCGTTACAGCCGTCGAGCCCGTCAAAGTCGTCGAGCGTTAGGTCTGCGCCTTGGATCTGCGTGCCCATCGCGCCGTCGCAGACGAGGACGCGTTCGTTTAAGGCTTCCAGAAAGGGAATTCGTGCCGGCAAAGTAGCCTAATTATGGCAGAACGGCCTATCTGCTCCCGAGAGCGTCGTAGGCGGAGCGCACATCACCGACCGAGATATCTGCCACTGCGGTATTTGGCGGAGTAATGACGATTAGATTTGGGTTGGGCGGCGCCCATAAGCCCGCGATCTCCTTGCGATACAACCCGATGGTAGGCACGTCGTTTGCCGCGGCGAAATGCAGGATTCCGTTATCGATGGTCACGACGCGGCCTGCTTTGGCGAGCGCGCCGACAACTTCCGGCAGCGTCAGCTTGCCTCGAAGGTCCGTCACTAGCCCCTCTGTAACCAACGAGTGTTCATCGTCGGTCGAGTGGTAGAACTCCGCTTGCCGCTTTGGCGGCGCTCCGAGCAATCCGACCTCCTCGCCGATGCCCTGCAACAGCTCCCGCCATTTGCTCACCGGCCAAAGCTTCTCGGCCAGGCTCGCGCCGGTCGAGATCAGCACTTTTGGCACGGAGAACGGCGGCTCGGCGGACGGAAACTTGTAGCTGGGCAAAGTGCCCTCACGGTAAGCGAGGCGAAAGAATATCTCGCCGATGAAAGGGCTTTCGAGGAAAGGATACCGGTGCGTGAGACGCGCATCGACCCAGTTCTTGTCTCTCCATAAGTCTCCGCGCTCGTCCTCGGGGAAGTCAAACTCGCCCCGCCCTGTCTCAGACAGCGCAGGCCCGCAGACATAGTCACCCCCCAGAGTCGCTGCGAATGCCTTGTGCGCCGCCCCGATTTCGACGTTGAGAACGAGGTCGTAGCCGCCGATCTGTTGCGCGCGTTCTAGGCCGTTTCGAACTGCAGCGCTGAACGGCGCTCCAAGAAGCGACGCCCGCCAATCGAACAGGTCGCCGACCGCTGCTTCCTCGAGTTCTCGAGTTCGCTCTCCACCATAGAAATCGACGACACCTTCGGAGCAATCTTTTCGAAATGCCTGCGCCAACGGCGTGCAGATCGCAAAGTTGCCGAGCGCGTCGTTGGCGAGGATCGCGACTTTAGCATCAGTTGCAAGAGGCTCGCCGACGTATCGCCTCATGGCTTGGGGCCGATGTCGACCTTGACGGTGAATCGCGCCCAAAGCGGCCGCTTCTGAGCGTCTGCGCCGATCGGCGCCGTGGCGACGGAGGTCATCGTCGCTTCGTAGGGCAGCCCGTCTTCCCTGATGTAGTAGGTTGCGTTGACTCGCATGTCCTCGATGGTGCCTGTTGCAGAACTGTCGATTTGATGCACCTTGACGCCATTGCGCTCCTTGATTCCACGATAGGTGAAGGTCTCGGAAATCTTGACTTCGCCGAACGGTGGCATATTGCGAGAGCTTTGCGATGACCAGGTGGACCCGGGCGCGATCGGAGATTCAGGGAAGGCGATCATTCCGGCTCCGAACAGCCCTTCGAAGAGGTTGTCCGGATCTTCGAGCAGAGCGCTGCGGTGGTCGAAGCTAACCTTGCCCTTCTGCCCGCCCGGCTTTATCCCTTCTGCCTTTGCCTTTCCTTCAAGTGTCAGTGGTGTGCTATCAAACGAGAGCACCACGGATGAAGCGTCTTTTTTGGCAACGGTAATCGTGTAGTCCATGGACAGGGTGCTCTTACCCGTCGCCTCTTTAGGAATAGAGACTCTGCCCGGAACAGAAGCTACTTCGATTTCACCTCGAAGCCGGTTCTCGACCTTTGCGCCCGCCGCAGGGTCGAGCTTAAGCACTACTCCGTTCGATACGGGCTCAGGCTCGACGAAGGTCGGATCGAACTTCGGCGGTGTGGGGGCCGGAGGCTTAACCGTCGATTTCGCGCCTTGCGTGCATCCGGCAAGAGAGACAGCAGCCGCTGCCGCGAGCAAGAAAGCCTTAACCCCGAACGCGCTCAATCTCAACTCCAGCTTCAGCAGCGCCCTCGGTGAAAGGCGGATTCAACTTTGCAACTCGGACTCTGACTTCAGCGGCCGAAGCAAACTGTCCGAGCAACGAATCGGCAACGCGTTCTGCCAAGGTCTCCACTAGCTTTGCCGAAGGGCCGTCGGCAGCTTGCTTTATCAGCGCCGCGATCGTCGCGTAGTCGACCGTGTCGTCCAGGTCGTCGGTCTTTGCGGCCCGATTGGTGGGCGTCGAAACACAAACGTCGAACCGAAATTGGTTGCCGGCCTGGCGCTCCTCGTCGTAGTAGCCGTGATTGGCCTCAAGCTCGAGCCCGGCCACGAAAACCTTGTCCATAGCGTGATTGTACGCCAGTCCTTGTAAACTGGACGCGGTCGCGCCCCATCTGGCCGTCTTAGTAAACAGTTTGTGAGCAGTCTGCGGCGCACCGCCATCAAAGGTTTTGTCTGGCAAGTCTTCGGCCTCTTCGGTCAGCGCGGGGCTGCGTTTATCGCGTCGATCGTCCTTGCAAGGCTCCTGGTTCCGGACGATTTTGGCGTCGTCGCTATCGCTCTCGCGATTATCACGTTTGCGGAGATGCTCCGGGTCGGCGGCCTGGTTCCTGCGTTTATTGCGCACCAGGATCGCGACGACGGCGCGGAGCACACCGTGTTCTGGCTGGGTTTGGCAGCCGGAGTCGGATTTGCTCTCGTTATGGCGATCGGGGCTCCGTTCGCGGCAACGTGGTTCGAAGCGCCGCGGCTGACGCCCATCCTTCGCGCTCTGGCGCTGACGCAGCTGATCGACTCGTTTCGATCGGTGCCGTTCGCGATTTTGGTTAGGGACTATCGGTTTCGCGAGAAATCCATCGCTGACTCCGGCCCTATGCTCATAGCGGTTCCGGTCGGCATTGCGACCGCCTATGCCTTGCCCGTCGAGCACCGGGCTTGGGCGCTCGTCGCCATGTATTTGGTGCGCTACTTGCTTTCCATGGCCCTTGTCATGCTCTACCAACCGTACACGCCGAGGGTCCAGTTCAATTGGAGCATCGCGAAGAGGCTATCGGCCGAGGGCCGCAGGATTCTTGCGTCAAGCATTCCAAGCGGCGCGCTCGATCCGCTGGCGCGGATCGGGCTTGGTTCCCGGGTCGATATCGGGTCAGTCGGCGTTTTTAATCTGGCAAACGCAGTCACAACTCCGCCGACGTTCCTAGCATATGCCGCGAACTGGACCCTCTTTCCGATCATTTCGAACAATCTCGACGATCACGATCGGGTTGTACGCTACCTGGTGAAGTCACTCAAATCGGTCGGGTTGTTGTCGCTCGGCGTTCTGGCTTGGCTCGCG
>JAICGT010000030.1 GCA_025922995.1 Fimbriimonadales bacterium | reverse complement strand
GGCAAGGTTATTTCTGCAAGCCCGGTAAGCGGACCAGAAGAGAGCAGCCGAAGGTCGTTGGTAATTCGCGTCAACTCGAGGCAAAAAAGACGAACGCTTGCCGCGAGGGCGCTCATGCAG
Organism: Fimbriimonadales bacterium; assembly: GCA_025922995.1. Taxonomy (GTDB): domain Bacteria; phylum Armatimonadota; class Fimbriimonadia; order Fimbriimonadales; family ATM1; genus JACDEQ01. The sequence continues at coordinate 8,641 of JAICGT010000030.1, read as the reverse complement.
AATTGGCTTTGCATGGCCTCACGCATGTCGTCTGCCGGGCGGAAATCTAAGTTCGTCCACTCGGCGAGCAGAGCGACAACCTTTTTACGGTATTCCGGGTGGGTGTTCATCCCCGTGCCCGCCGCGCTGCCACCGATCCCCAGCTCTTCCAACTCCTTTGCCGCGTATTGCAGCCACTGTTTTGTTCGCCGCATTGCGGCGGCGTAGGCCGCGAACTCTTGCCCCAAGCGAATAGGCACTGCATCCTGCAAATGCGTGCGGCCGCTCTTAAGAACATGGTCGAATTCCATGCCCTTGTTTGCAAAGGAATTTTCGAGCGCTTCGACTTGATCGAGCAGCGGCTGCAGCATGACGCGGCTCATCACTCGCATCGCCGTCGGAAAAGTGTCGTTGGTACTCTGACCGTAGTTGACGTGATCGTTCGGATTGACCTGTTTGTATTCGCCTTTGTTGCCGCCGAGAATTTCTTCGGCGCGATTCGCCAGCACTTCGTTGACGTTCATATGGAAGCTGGTGCCGGCGCCCATGTGAAAAACGTCTACGGGGAATTGATCGCGCAATGTCCCCGAGAGGATTTCATCTGCTGCTCTTATAATCGCATTCGCCTTGTCGGTATCGAGAAGCCCAAGATCTCGGTTGACGTAGGCACAAGCTTTTTTTAAAAGCACGTAAGCATCGATCATTGCCGCGTGCTGGGTTAAGCCGGTTATTTTGAAGAGTTGTCGGCTGCGTTCCGCCTGGCTCCCCCAATAGGAATCTGTGGGAACGTGAACGTCGCCGAGGGAATCTTTCTCGATTCGTTAGGACATTTCTGTCTCAATTCTACCGGTCGGTGAGCGAGTCGCGATTGAGTTCGACGAACGCCTCCGCCGTTTCCTTCCGCGTGAAGCTGAACTCGTACGTGTGCTTACGAAGCCAACTAACCCGAGCAGCTACGCCTTCGGTAGAGCACTCGTCGGTCGTCTGCAGGTTCGATCGGCGGTTACGAACGTACATCAGCCCGCCAATCGTCGGACCAACTACGAGCGACACCAAAGGCAGCCCAACCGCAAGCGGAAGGCCGACGCCCCAGATCGCGAAGTTTATTGCGACGAGATTTGCAGTCTTGCGATCCTGCGCCGCCCGCAAGTGAACCTTGCAGGCGGCGCAGTAGGGATAAGCGAGTGGCTCATCCGGCTGGGGCATGCCCTTCATTCGGCCGGGCGACTCGGGCCTATAGGAATCCGTTGCCGGCGCGCCGCAGCAAATGCAGAAGTCGGGCATACACGGCCGATCGGTCTCCACTTTTACTGAGTGCTCCAGATTCGCCATCGACGATAAAGTCTACCGACACGTGACTCCTCGCTAGAACGAATGCTCGAAAAGAAGTCGGTATTGGTGCGCGCCGCCGGTGTAATTGAGTAGGGCTGTTCCGAGGACCTTGGTTCCGGGCTGGAAGGTGTACGTGAAGCTAGGTCCAGCGGTGTGGCTATCATCGGTGATGCTGCCTTTTGCCTCCGCGCCGAGAAACCATTTCGAGTCGATTCGCGTGCCCACGCCGGTAACGTACCCCCACTCGACTTTTTCGTCGCCCTCCAGCTCGGTCTCGGCGACCAAGTTGGCTGACCAAACCATGCCGCCTTCCCACAGGTAAGTCGTGATCAATTTCGCCTCGACCTCCATTTCCTTGCCTTCACCCTTCTTGAGTTCCAAATAGGCAGCGGGCATGACTTTGTTGAAGCTTTGCTCGCCGAATCTGTACTTGGTCTCGAGCTTCCAGCCCGCGTAGTCGAAGTCACCCTCCGAGTTGTCGAAGACGACGTAGGGGGCCACGACCCAGCGGTCGGTAATTCCGTACTCGAGCTCGAGTTGAATCTGACCCGGATGACCCTCACCGTCTGTCCAATAGACCTCGAATTCTTTCTCGCCCTTGTGGGGAGTAAACCAATCGTAAGTGTAGGCAAAGTGACGACGATGAGCGAGCGAAGTGGCGGCAATGCTCACGCAAGCCGCCACTGCAAAAATGTATCCGAGTTTCACGGCGCGAAGTTTAGCATAACTAATTAGCTATGATAAATAATTTACTGAATCTACTGAGTTGCCAGTCGTCTGAGGATCGCGACCAAGGCCACTGCCGATCGCGTGACCTCGTATGTGGCGATAGGAGGGTAGCTTCCTTCAACGCGCCGCTCGACAACGCCGACCGCTTGCGCCTCTTTGAGGAACTGTGCGAGCGCGCGCGCGGTGACGGATTCGAGCGAGGCGCGGAGCTCCGAAAACCGGCGCTTGCCCTCCGAAAGCGCAACAAGAGTTGGCAACGACCACTTCATCAATATGACGCGCAGCAGTCTGTGGTCGTCGACCGCTTGAATCAGATCGAGGCATTTCCCGGCCACGGGCATGCCCTCGGGGGTGAGCAGGTACTCCGGCCGCATTGGGTGCCCGTGGCCCGGGTTCTTGCATACCACCCCGCGGTCGATCAGAAAATCGAGCGTTTGCCTGAGCGCCGAAGGACCTGCACGCAGGCGATTCTGCAAGGTGACGAACTTCGACCCACCCTGTCGTTTTAGCTACGCTAGGATAGGGATCGACCATTTTCGATGAAACAGGACTTCAAAATCCGCTCTCGTGATGTCTTTCAATATTACATATAGTATACTTGGTATACTTTGTGAACATAAGCCGATGGACGTGGGACGTTTCCGCGAACTCTAACCGCCGGCTGATAGGAGAAGACCAAGAAATGGCTACTGAAACTTTGCAGATGCTGGGCAGCCGCGCAGACGCTTTGAACTACGACGGAGGGCTCACATGCTCGATCGGCGTGACCGACATGAACGCGTCTATCGCCTGGTTCGAAGACGTGTTGGGGTTCGTACTGGAGTACAAGCTCGACGAAATGGGATGGTGCGAAATGAAAACGCCCACGAGCGGTGTCGGAATAGGGCTATCGCAGGTGGAAAGCGTAAAGACAGGCGGCGGCGCGACGCTCGTCTTCGGCGTGAAAGACATCGATCATGTCAGGGCTGAGTTGGAGAAGAAGAATGTCAAGTTCGATGGTGACACCCTTACCATTCCCGAAATGGTTAGGCTGTGCACGTTCTTCGATCCGGACGGCAACACATTCATGCTGTCCCAAACCCTGGCTCAGCTCTAGAACCTGCCGAAGAATGCCGCGGCTTCGTCTCGGCGGCTCCATGCTCCGGTCAGCTTTTGGATCTCAATCGTTTTGACTTCGGCTTTCGCTCCGTTGTCGAGCGGGGAGTACCACAGCTGGCCGGGCATCGTGCATGCGGAGCATTGGCCGTTCGTAAACTTCGCTTCGTAGACCCCGTCGATGCGGGCCGTTGAATCGCTCAGATGGATCGAAGCAACTTGAGTCGATGCGATCGTGCCGAGGTTCGTGCGTGTGCGTAGGAAAGCGCACATGTCCGCAACGTTGCCGCCTTCGACATAGACGCGGCTTGTCCGTACCTCGCCGAACGACAGATTGGCCCGAGACTCGATCACGGCAGCCGCTTTTGACCCGCCTAACGGTCCGGATTCGAATTCCCAAATAGCGACAGCAGTTCTGCCGTCGACCATAACCTCGCCGCTGAAGTGACATGGTCCCGCGAGCAGGGAACAGGTTCGGGCTTCGAAGTACGTGCCGGTCGAAGCTACGGCGGTGAGCGCGATGAGTGGAATCATATGACAATGATACGAGATCGCTACTGAAATTGCTCCAATTTCGCGAGTTCTTCGTAATTGTTCATCGGGTCTGAAAGTTCCACCACCGTCTGGCGATTCAGGTGAACGGCGTCCCAGTCGACCCAGTATGCGGCCGGAGAGTTTCGTTTGACCAGCCACTTGACCAGGTGCGACCTTCCGAACGCGCGCGTGTCCGTCGGCGGGTCTGACATGGCGTCCACGATATCGGTCTCGTCGATAACGCGTTGTACGCCCGTCGTCTCGGCAACGCCTTGAAAAAGGCTCTTGTCGGGGTCGATGTTGTGATATTCGAGGTCGATCGAGTGCAGCGCGTCGTCGTCCCAATCCAGGCCCTCGGACTCTCGATACATTTCGACGAGCTTGAGCTTGGCAACCCAGTCCAACCTGTCTCCAAGAGACATCGGGTCTTTTTCCAGTGCGTTTAGGGTCGCCTCCCACTCGGTTAAAGTCCAGTCCGTTTCTTCGTCTCTCCCTCTGTACACCTGGGCACGCTTTAGGTATTCGCGGTGAAGGTCGATTGCCCCGATGGCCGTGCCGTCTTCGAGGGTCACAACCCAGCGATACGACTCGTCACGGCTGACGTCCTTGAGCGCAACGAGCGGGTCTTCGAGCCGCAAAGAGGCGGGTATAAGACCGTCTTCGGCAAGGTCCAGCACCAAGCAAGTGGTGCCGACTTTTAGCGCGTACGCATATTCCATTTGGTTGGATTCGCCGAACAATAAATGCAGGCGTGTCGTGTTTTGATTTCCATAAAACGCCTCCCACTTGGGATTGATGAGCGCGCGATTAAAACGCACCCGGCTGGCGATCGCTTTAATGATGTGGTCCGCGCGCTGGCTTAATTGAAAGCTCTGTGTACGGTCCGGGGTGACCGAGTAGACATTGCTCACCCAGATATAGTCCACCGGGTTTCGCACTACGTCACGATGGCTCGGCCTCGCTCCGGCATAGTCGATGACGTGGCCCCCAACGCGGCCCACTCCGGCGAAAATTTGCCTGGTTACGAGGAAAGGATAAACATCGTGAACCGACTCGTTCAGGAAATTGTCGTTCGAGTGGATCATGTAGTTTTCGTGGCAGCCGAAAGTGTGCCCGCCGAAGTGATCGACCGAATTGTTGTAGAAGCTCGACGTCTCACTAAGTTCGAGCTCGTTAAGGGCTCGCACAATGATGCGCTGGCCCGCGCGGTCGTTCGCAATCAGGTCGCGGATGCTGCGGCACTCGGCCGTGGCGTATTCCTCGTGGCTGCCGACGGCGTCGACGTACAGGCGTGCGCCATTGATCAGGAATCCCCCGCTGTACGCGGGCTCGAACGCCTCGTCCCGCGGATGGCGATCGATGGCGCCGAGCTTCATTTTGTAGAAAATGTGGTCTTTGACCCTTTCGACGATCTCTTCGTAGCCCGCGGCGTCGGGGTCGGTCGTCAGGCAACCGAATTCGGTTTCGACTCCGAAGACCCGATTTCCGATGCCGCTCATTGCCTTATTCTACGACGTAGCGAAGAACGGGAGTTGGGCAACCCCGATTTCAAGACGAAGGTGTAACATCATCACGTGAGCAAATGGGGCTGGCCGGCGCTGGGGATGTTCGTAGCCGCCTGCTTCTGGGGGTTTTGGTCGTACGGGCCGTTCGACCTTGACGAAGGACTGTACTCCGTCGCGCTCATGGAGATGCAGCAGCGCGGCGACTGGGTCGTGCCGACGTATCGCGGCGCACCCTTCTTCGAAAAGCCGATCCTGTTTTATTGGACAGCATGGATCGCAGACCTCTGCGGCGCTGAAGGCGTTGTCGCGCTGCGTCTGCCGAGCATTTTAGCGACGCTCGGGACTTTGGCTCTCGTTGGGCTGTTTACGAAGCGTATGGGGCCGGTGATGATCCTGTCGGTGTCGGTGCTGTTTATGGGGATCGGCCGGATGTTTATGCCTGACCCCTTTCTGGTTTTCGGGATGACGGCTGCGCTATTCGCATTTTGGAAAGCAAGGGAGGATCATCGATGGCACGTCGCCGCCGGGGTCGGATTGGCGATCGCGGTGCTGGCGAAGGGGCCGATGCCGCTCGTTATTTTTGGTCTGCTAGGAATCTATTGCCGCGTGCGAATGCCGTCGTTTGTCACCTCGGCCCCGATGGTTTCCGGATGGAAAGTCGTCGGCATCCTGCTGTTTCTTGCGATCGTGCTGCCGTGGTACGTCATGGCGGCCATGAAATCTCCGGAGTTCGTCGACGAGTTTCTAATTAGGCAGAATTTCGGTCGATTCACCGGAGCCGGCGACTCGGCGCACCTCGGTCATTTCTGGCTCTACATCCCGGTCGTGTTTGTGGGTCTGCTGCCCTTTTCGCTGTCGCTTGTCGGGGCGTGGCGAAACCGCGCCGGCGAGTTGGAGCAGTTTTTGTGGGCATTCGTTTGGATTGTTTTCTTGCTGTTTAGCTTCGCTGGCACAAAGTTGCCGCATTACATCCTTCCGGCTTTTCCGCCGCTCGCGGTGCTGTTGCACCGTTACCTCAGCAGGAGTCCGAAACGTGTGCGTTGGGAGTATGCGGTCCTTATGATGGTTTCGTCGGTTGGGGTCTTTACTTACGGGCTGTTTATCGATAACGATGGCAGCCTCTCTGTAATAGGGGTAAAGCTTGTGTTCTACGTGGCACTTTTGGGTTGGATTGGTACGGCCGCATTGTGCCATTTCAAGCGTGGCACTCCCGAACTCCAAGGAATGATGGCGGTTGCTCCATTCGTGCTAGTCCTTCTACTTGTCGCGCCACGAGGTTATTGGGTTCTGACTCACCTTGACCCACACGTTGCGGTTCGTGTGGCTAACGCCCAGGAACTGCCGATCATCGAATACCGAATGGGCGGCGAAGGCGAGTCGGGCAAAACTGCCCACCCCGGCATGCAGTGGTCGATCGGTAAAAACACAATCGCGGTCGAGACACTTTCAGAGCTAAAGCACCTCGTCGAAAATGGGTCCGTGGCCGTGATCACCCGGGACGGCCGTTTTGAAGAAGACCAGATGAGAGTCTCAGCCTCTGTCGGCTTGGTGCGGCGGATTAAGAGCCTTGGGGAATTCGAAGTGTTCATCGTGTCGCCTAGTAATTAGCCATAGGCAACGACGACCCAATGTAATGGTCCTCTCAGGCGCAATTGTAGAAGCACGTCTACACCACAAAATCACAATAGGTGAACACCCGGGACTTTCTTGTTACTTTTCCCATAATTCTCCCTAAATTTGCGTCGATTGTTCGTCATTTCGTTTATATAATGGACATCGGGTGGATGACTCAGACCACGGACGGTTTGGAAACCCGTATTGCGCGGCCGGTGAGGCACGGATGCTTCGCCGGCCGCATTTATCCAAATGACGGAATTGGCGCAAATGACGGCCAGCAACAGAATGGCATTAGCGCCCTTGGACGGTACGGAACCGGCGACGGTAGACGACAAGGGCAGGCTCAGGCTTGGCCAAAAAAAGCAAGACCGTCTCGGATTGAAGTTCGCCGCGTACCAAAGCCCACTGGGGTGCCTGGTGCTTTTTCCGGAAGCCGTTTGGCAGGAGAGGTTGGCGGAAATGCTCGCTAAGCCGGCGGGCGATTTGGACCGCGTCATCGCGACCAGACAACTGGGTGCGATGTCCGAAGATGATTTGCGCTGCGATGTCCAAGGGCGTTTCGTGATTCCGCAAAGGTTTCGCGAGAGCCTCAAGCTCGCAGGCGAAGTGATGATCGTTGGCGGTGTCGACCGGGTCGAAATTTGGCCCAAGGCGGCACACGAGAAGTTTAGGAAAGACCTGGAAGCTACGGCTCAGGAAATGCGAGAGATGGCGATTCGTGCCGCCGTCAACTCGCAGTTGCTCTAAAGCGAGGAATCGTGAGACGTCACCGTCCCGCGATGCTCGCTGAAGTCCTACAACTGCTCGCTGTGAAGCCAGGTGACACCGTCGTCGATGGGACGGTTGGCCACGGAGGGCACGCAGAAGCGTTGGCCGAAGCGGCCGGCGAAGAGGGCGAATTGATCGCCTTCGACTGGGATGAAGAGATGCTAAGGATTGCAGAAAAGAACATGGAGGGTGTCGGTATACGCAAGACATTTGTCAATGCCGACTATCGGTCTGCGCCGGAGTGGCTGCGGGAACGTCGGCCCGATGGCGTCGACGTCGTGCTGCTCGATTTCGGTGTGAATTTGCAGCACTTCGACGATATGTCGCGTGGCTTCTCGTTTCAGGGTGATGCGCCGTTAGATATGCGCATGGACCGTTCGGCGGTTGAAACGGCAGCGGCATGGCTGAACCGCGCGACTGAAGGTGAGATTGCCCGCGCGATTCGCGAGTTCGGCGGCGAACTGTGGGCCGGTCCGATCGCAAAGCGAATCGTAATCCGGCGCAAAGAGGGAAGAATGAAAACGACTTCAGATTTGGTAGATGCCGTTTACTCGGCAATTCCGGTGGCAAAGCGCGATAAACGCGTACATCCGGCAACGCGCACGTTTCAGGCGATACGCATCGCCGTGAACCGCGAGCTGGAAAATCTTGACGAGGCCGTGACGGACATCGCCGGCTGCCTTGCGCCCGGTGGGCGTATGGCAACACTTTCCTACCACTCCGGCGAAGACGCGGCTGCAAAAAATGCCTTCAGAAACTTGGCAAGGGCCGCTGAATTTACGGTGCTTACCAAGAAGCCGCTTCGTCCGACTGAGCAAGAGATTTCATCCAACCCCAATTCGCGCAGCGCGCGACTGCGGGGATTAGTTAGAGGTAACTCATGAGCGCTATATTAGAACCGCGAAACCGGGTCGCTCTGCGAGAACGATCACTGCCGGGCTTCGACACGGCAATCGAACGACCGCAGGCGCGGCCCAAGCGGCGGGCAAAGCCACAAAAGCGAGTATCCAGGCTCGCGGTTGTTGTCGGCTTTTCCACAAAACTCGCGCTCACTTCTTTGATAGCATACGGCGTCTCGGTAG
>JAICGT010000029.1 GCA_025922995.1 Fimbriimonadales bacterium | reverse complement strand
TTTGCTTACCGCCCCGTTCTCGTCCAGCGCTTGTTGTGATACGTTAAGCATCTGGGCTTTGACCTTATTAGAATACGCGACAACACCGCCGAGAAAGGCTTCGCTCGCACCGGGGACGGCGGTTAAAGCTTCGCCAAGCATTCCACCGGTGCAACTTTCCGCAACGGCGACGGTTGCTCCGGACGACGCAAGGCGATCGATAATCACTTCCGCCAATTCTTTCCCATCCGATGAATAGACCCTGTTCCCAAGTTTAGCGATAATTCGGTTTGAAACCGGGTCGACGAGTTGCTTGGCGGACTCGATATCTTTCGCATTGGCCGTCACCCGCAAGTGAGCCTCGCCGACTTTTGCATAAGGCGAGACCGTCGGGTTTTCGCCTGCCATTTCTTTCGCAAACATATCCGCGAGCACCGCTTCGGGAACGCCGAGTATGCGCAGTGTGCGTGAGTAAATCACCGAATCGGAAATCGACTGTAAAATCGGCCGCACCGCCGTTTCCAGCATTGCCAAGAATTCGCCGCGCGGGCCGGGCATCGCGATGATCTGTTTGTCACCCTGTGTCCAGTGAATTCCGGGCGCGGTGCCCACTTCGTTCGCAATGAGCATCGCCTGTTCCGGCCTCAGCGCTTGGCTGCCGTAAGAATCCTTCCACTTCCTTCCTCGAGATGCAACATATTCCTTGAGACCTGCAAGGCAACGCTCGTCCATTACCAGCCTCTCGCCGACCGCCGCAGCGATGGCTTCGCGCGTGATGTCGTCGCCGGTAGGTCCTAGGCCGCCGATCGTGAACACGACCTCGGCGCGCTGAAGTGCCTCGGCAATGGCGCTTGTGCAGCGCCCGAGGTTGTCACCGACGGTTGCGCGCCTGAGGTGCACGATCCCGTACTCGGCGAGCACCTGTCCCAGGGCCTGGGAGTTCGAGTCGACAATGTCGCCCAGCAGGATTTCGGTACCCACGGCGACGATTTCAGCGGACGGCATTCCAAGAGAATGGTAGCAGAATTGCGAGGGCGCCCCGAAGTGGTAGTATAGTAGACATGCGATGCGAGGACTGCCCCAGGTTCGATGAAGACACCGGCGTTTGTCGTGACCGTAAGCTCAATCCCGAGTCGTTTGGCGCTGCCGTGGAAGTAATCCAAATTTTCGGACCCCGGTCGATTTGCATCCTAAACGACTTTCGCGAGCAGATGCTGGACATCTGGGAGGGCAAAAAGCTGCCGGGTCCCGCGCCGCGCATGAAGGGCCGGCGCCGCGCTTAGTGATGCTTGCGGAGGTAGGCGATCGCTTCCCACATCACCTTGCAGTCGACTTCGTTATAGGCGCGAATCTGTTTCATGAGCTCGATATCGATAAGGCGGCAGCCTTCGGCCTCGGCTTTTTCGTCGCACCTCCAAGCGCCGACCATCGCGCCCAATCCATCCGTTGGCCCGTCCGCCCAACGTGTGTCGATCATATCGTTATTCGCCATCGCCTTGGCGACGGATTTTAATCCGAATGCGAGCGAGCCTTTGACGGTCACAGGCTCAGGCTTCATGACTTTGTTTAGGAAGTCATACCAATTTGGTTCCGGCCAATTGTTGTTCGGGTGTCGCACTCTCGCCGCGTTGAATGCTGTTGTCAAAGAGCTTTTTTCGGCGTGAGACCAGTGATAGACGGTCGGGTGTCGGATTCCGAATTTACCAGCGGTGTTAATCATGTGATCGATCCACGCGTCGATAATCTCAGCTTCGTGGGGTTCAGTGAGCCTATCGGCAGTAAAACACTCGAACTTCCATTCTCCATCATGCTCATGTCCACACCCGATCATAAAAATCAGCGGTTGCCCCCCGCTCTGTGGAAGAAGGTCGAATTTGTCATCGACGCTGGATACCGTCTCGAAATCAACGTAAAATTCGATCGTCGGCTTTGGGTGCCAGACTTCTCTTCCGGTCGAAATCCGATCCGGTGACAAGTTCGGCGAGTCGGGCAACTGCGAGTCGATAATGCGTTGGAGCGTTGTGGCCATTTTCTCGGATAAGTTGAAGAGTCCGGCGTGACACTTCGGATCGCTCCATCTCGTGATGCCACGCGCAATCGCTAGCGGGCGCCTTTTAGGCGTGACTTGCCATAACGAAGTAAGGTCTCGCGTCTGTTCGAGGATTTCTTTTTTTGCGCAATGCCAGGGCCAGTCCTGATCGTTGCCGGCATTGAGCCTTAGCTCGTCGATTTCTGGTTCGGGCAACACGTTCCAAGTGGCGCCGTCAGACCGCACTCGCCTTACCCACTGCGTTGCCCTGTCTACTTCATCAGCGAGTTCGGGCTCGTCCATCATGGCCGGCGCGAGCCTGTACAGGCAGTTGTCATTCCTCTCATCTCTGATCTTTGTTCCACGCGCGATGAGATACGCGACGGGAGGAGGATAGCCCTGAATGCTTGCTAAAGCCCGGTTATACACATACAGTTGCGCCTTTCTCCGCCGGTCTCCGCCGTTGCCGACATAGCCCTTCACGCTTAGATCGAGCGACGTGAATTTGATGTCCACCACTCGATAATGCCGATCGTCGCCGATGTTGTCTGGCGGACATTCGCAAAACGTGTGAAGGACGTCGTTTCTGACTATTAAGTCGGGTCTGCCGCCGGTCTGCGTATGCGGGTCGACAACGCAGCCCTGATAGATTGCGCACGCGCCGGATCGGATGAGACGTTCGGTTTCCTCGACTGCTTGGTCTCGCTCATGGGCGGAAACGGCTGTAATTTCGCACTGGTCTTGTAACAGTGCGAACACGTGGGCTTCAAACTCACGGCCTTTCTCAAACAGAAACTCAGACATTTGAGTTTCGGCGATGTAGTCGGCTCGATCCGTGTCCTTAATGAATCCCTTTTTCTCTCCGTAAAGGTCCAACCAATCTAGGAGGGGGTCTTCGGCGAACCAGTTCCGCAGTGCAGACGCCGAAACGAACTCCAATCCCATGTGTGTATTCTGGCATGGGACGTCCGACGCACCGATGCCCCGCCCCACGGGGGAGCGAGGCATCACATGAGACTGCTAGCTAATTCACGTGTTCGTCGTTCGCGACGGCGACCAGCAGCCAGTTATCCTGCCACGGCATGAATACCATGCGCAAAGTTCTCCAGTCGTTGTCGTTGTTCGCTTCCGTGCCTGGCCAATGGTAATCAATGAACCGTGAGCCCTGGAAGAACGTCCCCGAGTTATTGCCGAAGGTTCCGCCCTTCGCAACCGTGTTATAGGTAACGATAGGTGCCTCCGAAAAGTTGCGGGCATAGACGAAGCGTTTGTAGTACTCCGAAAACGTCATCTTCAGCGGATCGCCGGTTCCCCCGATTCGACCCCACATATACGCCTTGTTGTCCCGGAACAGGTTCAGAACTTGCTGCGGAGTGAACACCTGGTCGGACTGGGTAAAGGTCGGGTATGGCGTAAAGCGCACGCCATGCTTGGGATGCACGTGGCGGATCATGTGTGTCATGTCCTTGTCCATGAAATGGCGGACGATCTCCGCCGACTGAGCGCGAACGATTGTCTCGGCTGCATCAGCCGGCTGCGGCACTGTGACCGCCAAGGCGGCTATCAAAGTAATCATTCTTGTTTTTCTCCTGAGAGACGTCGTAGTCCTCTCTACACCCTAATATACGTCGTAGCGTGACGAATTGGGACGCTTTCTTCAAGAAGCGGGTAACTTTTCCACTCCACACAGGTGTGGGCAACTTCAATGACGAACATTTTCGAGCAGGCTCAGGCGCAGTTCGATGCTGCCGCCAACCTTTTACACTTGTCCGACGAAGCGCGAAATCTCCTGCGCGAACCGATGGACGAGCACCGCGTCCGGATTCCGGTTCGGATGGACGACGGCTCCACACAGGTCTTTACGGGCTTCAGGGTGCAGTACAACTCGGCCCGCGGCCCCTGCAAGGGGGGCTTGCGATTCCATCCCGAGGAGACGATCGACACGGTGCGGGCCCTCGCCGCTTGGATGTCGTGGAAGACGGCAATCGTCGATATTCCGCTCGGTGGCGGTAAGGGAGGCGTGATCTGCGATCCGAAGAAGCTCAGCGAGGGCGAACTCGAGCGCTTAAGCCGAGGCTACATGCGCAAGGTAGCTCACCTCATCGGCCCCGACGTCGACGTTCCCGCGCCGGACGTGTACACGACGCCTCAAGTCATGGCATGGATGATGGACGAGTACGAGACGATCGTCGGACACAAGGCGCCGGGCGTCATCACCGGCAAGCCCCTCGAGATTGGCGGCTCGCCGGGGCGAGACGATGCGACCGCAAGGGGCGGAATGATCACACTTCGCGAAGCCGCGAAGGAGGTCGGCTTGGATCTGGCAGGCGCAACCGTTGCGATTCAAGGCTTCGGCAACGCCGGAATGCATGCGCATCGGCTGCTCGAAGAGCTTTTCGGGGCGAAAGTGGTCGCCGTCAGCGATTCGAGAGGCGGCGTTTACTCCGAAGATGGCTTGCCGTTCGAGGGGCTCGCAGAGGTCAAGCGAGAGCACGGCACGGTCAGCCGTTATCCGGGCAAACTGATCACGAACGAGGAGCTCCTGGAACTGGACGTTGAAGTTTTGGTACCCAGCGCTCTCGAGAACGCCATTACTGAGGCGAATGCATCAGACGTAAAGGCGAAGATCATCGTGGAACTCGCTAACGGGCCAACGAACCTCGAAGCCGATAAAATCCTGCATAACAACGGCGTGTTCGTTATCCCCGATTTCCTCTGTAACGCCGGCGGGGTGACTGTTTCTTACTTCGAGCAGGTGCAGAATGCCTCGCTCGACCGATGGAAGCTGGCGAAAGTACGCCAACGGCTCGACGAAGTCATGACTTCGGCATTCGATGCTTTCCTCAAAGCGAAGAAGGAGCACGATGTCGATTCTCGTCTCGCGGCATACGCCGTAGCGGTGGAACGTGTTGCGCAAGCATCGAGAGCGCGAGGCTGGATTCGCAACGTGCACGCCTCGGCAACCGCCGGCGCGGGTTCGGGAATTGCAGCAATGTAGTTTTTGCGCGAGAGTTTTCGTGCGCTCGTCCGTCCGATTAATAGATGCGCGCTATTTCATGCCTATTCGTCCTTTCGGCGTCGTTGACATTTGCTCAAGAGCCGACTCTTGTTGAAACCGAAGAGCAACGCTTGCTCGCGGCGACCGAAGCGCTGCTTCCGGATCTGCCCGTTAACATCGAAGAGGCAACGCAATCGCTTTGGCGGCTTTGCCAAGTTGCATCGCAGACCAAGAACTCGAAAGTCCATTGGCGAGCGAGGGAAATCGCGGACGTCATTTCTGCGAACGACCCACTCAACCCGCGCGCTCGTTTCGTCTACGGCTACTTCCGTGCGCGAGAGGCGATCGAGACGTTCGAGCCAATCACCCATAAGCGCCGTATGGCCGAGGGCCAGAAGATTGTTCAAGACGCGCTGATGATGGGAGCGAGAGACCCGCATTTTCTCCATGACGCCGGGTTGCTCGTCATGAGCTTGTCGCCGAAGCTCAATTTGATCCAACGCGGCTTAGACGCTTTGGTATTGGCGAAGCGGTCCATGGGAGCCGACTTCGATGAGATGCCGGCAGAGAGGCGTGCGGACTGGTACGCCGGAATGGGCAAGGGCTTCGATAGGCTTAACCTCGTCGAGTTGGCGCGCAATCACTTCACTGCTGCCCTGGAACTCGCACCGGACACGGCGTCCGGCCAGATGGCGCGTGACTGGCTAAAGGCGAGATCAGGTCAAAACGAGTAGCGCACTTTTCCGCCGGTTCCCGGCCCCGATTGGGGGATATCGAATTCGCGATCTAAAATTCGAAGCTTTCCGCGCAAGTCGAATAGCGTCGAATAATAGACCTCGATTCCGGTGGGCGAAATTGTCGCTGCGGCCCGCAGAACTCCGCCCGCCTCGCCGGAGAGCGTCATTTGATTCGGTCCGCTGTAAATATAGTCGACTTTGAATTCGCGCCTTCGCTGCGGGGAAGACCGTGCCGCGAGGTCGAACTCCAACACGTCTGCATAACGCTGCCCGTTTAGGATTGCGCCGTACGTCCCGCTTTTCATTAAAACGACGTCGATCGCGCCGACCCTGTACTGCTTGCCTGCAGCGATCGGCAGCGTTCGCTTTGTGGCGTCCGTAAAGGCTCCCGGCTCTCCAATCGTGGCAACGACTTCCGGCGGCGAATCCGGAGCGATTCCGAGCCAGCGCGTTCCGTTTCTGGTGAACGAAACGGTACTCGATGCCACCGTTGCTCCGCTTGGTGCGACGACGGCAAAACGCTCGCCCGGAAACGCAAAGGCCGGCTCGAAGTGAACGGCCAACTGCGGCAGGAAAATCATCCGATAAACGTCCCGTTGACTTCCAGCCGAAATTCATATCCGAGAATCTCCGCGCTGCGACGACACATCACCATGCGCGTCAAGAATATCTCGAAATATTCCATGACCGTTGCGCTCTCATTGAGTTCTAAAGTCAGCAGTATATTGCGGTGCTCGTTCGACATTTCGATGCGGCTCTTTTGAACAGCGAAATTGACGCGGTCGTGAATATCGAAAGACTCCGGCACCGGATTCTGCACGCGGCTAAAATGCACGTCGCTCTTGTCCGCAATGATCAGCGCTGCCGAAATGCGGCTGATCGGAAGGCCGGCGCCTTCCTCGTGATTGCCGATCGCGCCTAGGATCGGAACGATTTCGCGCGTGTCCATTCCCATCTCGTGAAGGATCGTGTAACACATCGACGCGCCGATCATTGGGTGATCGACTCGGTTCACGACGTTACCGATGTCATGCAAGTACCCCGCGATTGCTCCGAGTTCTTGCACCCTCTCGTCATCGCCTGAATGTTCGAGAACATAGCGTGTGATGCTGCTCACGACGCCAGAGTGGCGGTGGCCATGCTCGGTGTAGCCCATCGCCATCATCACGTCGTTCGCCCCGGCGATCAGATGTTTGACCTCCGGATTGGATTTGACGTCTTTGAGCGTTATGGCCGCGGGGCCAGCAGCGGGTTCTGCCATCACCCTATTATGTTCGGTCTTATCCCGCAACCACCCGATAGACCTCGACGCGGCGGTCGACGCCTCCCGAGGCCAGCGTCTTCCCGTCCGGCGAAAACCTTACGCTTTTGACCGCCGCCTGATGCCTTCGCAAGCGGTGCTTCAGCGAGCCGTCCATCAACGACCATAGGCAGACCGACGCGTCTCGCGACGCCGTGGCGGCGTAGTCGCCGGACGGGTGGAAAACCACATCCTCGATGGGTCGGCTGTGCCCCCAAAGCGTCGTGCGCATACCGCCGGTGGCAAGCTCATACACGCGAACCCCGTGGTCTACGAGGCCGACCGCAAGCATCGATCCGTCCTTCGAAAACGCCAGGTTCGTGACGGCAGCGCGCTGATCGATCACGGCGCGCTCCCGGCCGGAAGCGATGTCCCAAAGGATGACCCGTTGGTCGTTACCACCACTTGCGAACACCTTGCCGTCATGCGAAACCGCGGCTGCGGTTACGGCATCTTCGTGCCGGCGCCGAACGTATCGGGTTTCTCCTGTAACCGCATCGAGTACCAGAACCGTTCGATGTGCCGTGCCGAGCACGATCACGTTGCCTGTCGGCGATGCGGCGACGCGCGACACCCAATCGACCTTTTTGCGAATCGCTCCGGCGACTTCGCGCGATTTGATACGCCATGCGGCGGCCGAATTTTCGGAGGCTCCGGCCGCGCAAAGGCCCGCTGCGCCGCACCACTGCAGGTTCGAAGCCACGCCGCCTTCCAACTTCAATTCGCCCGAGACGCGGCCTGTGGACGAGGAGCAAAACCGAATCGTGTTGTCGAAGCCGGCAAAGGCGATTTCGGGCTTGCCGCCTATGAACTCGACGGCTTCGACCGGAGAAGGGATGTCGATAATCGAAACGTGCGGGCGCACGAATACACCGCCCGTCCAATCGAGGTCCACGGCAGGTGCGCCCGACAGCCCACGGCTGCGCTGTGCATCGTACGACGCGCGGCGGCCGGTATCTCCGAGGACGTGATACGCCTCGTTGACGTCGGACATCTCCTCGTCGGCCTTCTTGCCGGGGTTCACGTCGGGATGCAGCCGCCGCGCCAGCCTTCGGTAGGCGCGCTTGATCTGATCGGAGTCTGCCTGTTCAGGCACTCCGAGGACCTCGTAGAGTGATTTCCGCAACTCTATGTGATACCTCAGGCTTCGGCATCAGGTGGGGCAGCTTCAGCTTTGCATTGCGATAATTTGAGCCAGGAGTGTTAGTGCTTGGCCGCCCTGGAGTGTATAGTCGAGGGCGGAAGCAACGAGCCGATGAAGACTAACGCGGGTGCACTTTTAAATGCCATTGCTCGAGTTCGCGCTTGGCTCAGTGATCGCGGCAAGGAACTGTTCTTAGCCTCGATGCAGTGCTTAGTCGGCGGAGGACTTGCCATCACCATTGTCGTCGGTTCTTGGCGGGCCGGCTCTTTTCCTCCGAAGCAACCTAACGGCATAAACGACGTCCTCATTGCGGCAAGCATTTGGCCTGGTCGGTAGCTGCGCTTATCGCAGCCTTTGGAATTATGTTTCGCGCGAGGTGGACGTGGAAACTGCAAATCGCAGTTGCCGCTGTACCACTCCTGTTGCAGGCTTACCTTTAGTTTCAGATCAAATGGAACAATCTCGTATCCTTGGAGGATTGGTTACGAGTCATGAGGGCCGCAGCTTTGACGGTGGGCCTGCTCTATCTGGTGGTTACGCGTTTCGCAAGGCGTTCACAACGGACGAAGACATTAGTCC
>JAICGT010000028.1 GCA_025922995.1 Fimbriimonadales bacterium | reverse complement strand
GTGAACGCCAAAATCCGCAGTGATCTTTTCAACTGTGTAGGGCAAGTCCCATATCTTTTTGATAAGGCTTCGCTCGGCTTTATGCGTGAGCAAATTCATACTCGAGGGATCCGACCGCAATCCCTCCGCCTCGCATTTCCGCAAGAGCGAGGCTATGCGCGCGTGAGCGTATTGGGCATAGTACACAGGATTCTTGTCGCTATGTTCGAGAGCGAGGTCGAGGTCGAAATCCATGTGCGTATCATGCGACCGCATCAAATAGAAGAACCGAACGACGTCGGGATTGAGTTCGTCCATTAAGTCCGACAGACGGTAGTACTCGCCGTTGCGTTTTCGCATCGGCGCGGGTTTGCCGTCTTTTATGAAACGAACCATTTGGGTGATGATAATTCTCAGTCGATCTCGACCAAATCCAAGCGACTGAACGGCTGCATAAGTCCTTTCCACATACCCGTGATGATCTGGCCCGAATATGTCGATGAGAAAGTCGTAGCCTCTGTCGAATTTGTCCTTATGATAGGCGATGTCGCTGGCAATGTAGGTCGGTCTGCCATTGCTTCGGACAACGCAGCGGTCGCGGTCGTCCCCGAAATCCGTGCTCCGTAAGAAAAGCGCACCCTCTTCTTCATAAATAGCGCCGCTTTCCTTTAGCAATTCGACCGCCTTCTCTACTTTTCCTTCGTCGTGCAACTGCTGTTCGCTGAACCAACGATCGAATACAACACCGAAACGCTCCAAGTCGGAACGCTGCTTCTCGATCATCAAATCCTGCGCAGCCGGCTGCCAAAAGTCCAGCCCGTCGTCTGCATGGCCGTCTCCGAATTTCTGGCGAATCGTCTCCGCGACTTCCTCGACAGATTCGCCCTTGTAACCGTCCTCCGGCACGCTGTATTCTAAGCCGAGCGACTTGCGATAATTTGCCTTGACACTCTCGGCAAAGAGCTGCATTTGCAGAGAATTGACTCCATCATTGACATAAAACTCGCGTGCGACGTCGTACCCCGCCACGGTAAAACACCGCGCCAACGAATCTCCGTACGCGGCGCCCCGGCCATGGCCCAAGTGTATAGGCCCGTTGGGATTAACGCTAACGTACTCGATCAAAACCCTGGCAGCCGTGCGTTCGCCGGTTTGCGCGATCTTGTCCACTGCGGTTGCTCGTTCAGCCCAAGACGACAAATAATCGTCAGAAAGCGAAAAGTTAACAAACCCCGGCCCCGCAATTTCTATTGCCCGGAATGCAGGGTCGCTTCTCAAACCGGTAGCGAGCTTCTCTGCGACAACCCTCGGCGCTACTCCCGCAGGTTTCGCAGCCTCGAGCGCGAAGCTGGTAGCAAAGTCCCCGTGTTCCGGATCGCGTGGCTCGGAAATCTCCGCTTCGGGCACGCCGGGTGGCAGCCCTCCCTCCTTCTTAAGCTTGTCGATCACGGCATTGACCCTCGCCCGCAGGTCAGATCTTATCAAGTTTTGACCATCCTTCTTGCTCATTATAAACGCTAGGCACCGCCCTTGGTACAATCCGCTCGTGTTTTCACAGCACCACGTTCGAATAATCGGAGTGCCGATGGGGCTCGGGGGACAGCGGCGAGGCGCGAGCCTGGGCCCGGATGCTCTCCGATTAGCAGGCATCGTCGAGAATATCGCCCCGTACGTGGAAAGCGTTTTCGATGGCGGGGATGTCTGCGAGACCTCGAACCAGCCGGGGGCTGTCCGGGGAGACGGCTTGGGATTCTTCGATGAGGTTCTCGGAAACCTCGTCGAAGTCCACCAGACGGTTGCGAGCGCTATCGGCCCCAAGTCTGTTCCGGTTGTTCTCGGGGGCGATCACAGCATCGAGATGGCGACGATTCCCGCCGCCGTTGCCGCGAGTTCCGAGCCCCTCGGGGTGCTCTGGATTGACGCCCACGCCGATTTCAATACACCCGAGACCTCGCCCAGCGGAAACCTTCACGGAATGGTGCTGGCGGCGGTCTGCGGCTTGGCATCGAGCAGCGATTCCGATGTCGTGCAGGCGCAATGGCAGCGCCTGCTGAAGGGCATTGCGCCAACCGGCAAGTTCTTGGATCCGAAGCGGATCGTGTGGCTCGGCCTGCGCGACGTCGATCAGGGCGAGGCAGAAAGAATCTCGGCAACCGAGGCGAGTAATGCGATTTCGATGCACGAGATCGACCGTTACGGCATCGGAGCCATGGCAGAGAGGGCAATCGATCGACTCAAGCAAGTCGGCGCAAAGCGTCTGTGGATCAGCTTCGACGCGGACGTCCTGGATCCGCAGATCGCGCCGCGCACCGGAACTCGGGTGAGGGGTGGCCTAAGCTACAGAGAAGCACACCTTTTAGCAGAAATCTTACACGAATCCCTCCGATCTGACGAAGCTCCGTTCGAGCTTGTGGGCGTTAAGATCGCCGAAGTGAATCCCATTCTCGATCAGCAAAATGCCACGGCGACTCTCTGCGTGGAGTGGCTGTCGTCACTCTTCGGCAAGCGGATCTTGCCTCCTTGGGAATAGACTCAGCTCATGCCCATTCGACTTCCTGATAGCCTGACTAGCCTACGAGCTTATGTGCCTGGGAAGCCAGTCGAAGAAGTTCAGCGTGAGTTCGGCCTCCCGGATGTCGTAAAGCTGGCATCGAACGAGAATCCATTGGGCCCGTCGCCCATGGCTGCCCAGGTCATTGCGGAATGGGCACGGTTTGCGCACTTGTATCCGGACGCGGGTTGCCTGGATTTGAAGTCTGCGCTTTCGGAGCACCTGCAAGTGCCGTCGGATCAGATCGCGATCGGCAACGGCAGCGACGAGCTAATTCACTTGCTGAGCGTGCTTTTGTTGCGGCCCGGCGACTCGATCGTGATGGCCGATCCGGGATTCTCGCGTTACGAATCGGAAGCAATTGTCGCCGGCGCAGAAACGAGAAAAGTTCGATTAGACCCCGAAGCCCGCCACGACCTCGAGGCGATGTCTAAAGCCATCGACGCCACCACGCGCATTATCTGGATTGCAAATCCGAACAACCCGTCCGGCACGATTGTTCGAGAAACCGCACTCGAAAAGTTCTTGGACGAAGTTCCCCATGACATTGCTATCGTTCTAGACGAGGCCTACTTCGAGTTTGCCACCGATTCGGAATATCCTTCCTCGACTCGTTATCTGAAAGATCGATCAAACATCATCGGTCTTCGTACGTTCTCCAAGACCTACGGCCTGGCAGGGCTGCGAGTCGGGTATGCATTGGCTCCACCTGAGATCGTCCAAGCGCTAGACAAAATCCGCCCACCGTTTAGCGTAAATTCCTTAGCTCAGCGCGCGGCGATCGCAGCCGTCGGCGACACGGCGCATTTAAGAAAAACAATAGACACAAACGCAGCAGGTATCTTGCAGCTAACACAGTTCCTGACTGCCAAGAATTGCAACGTTGCGGAAAGTTTTGCCAACTTTGTTTGGTGTGATATTGGTTGCCTCGCTGATCCGATTTGCCAAGCATTGCTGCGCCGTGGTGTGATTGTTAGACCCGGCGGCATTTTCGGCTGCCCGAACCATTTGCGCGTCAGTATCGGGACGCGTGACGAAATGCGCCGCTTCGAAGACGCATTCGCGGAAGTTTACGGCGCGGTCACCGCAGTCTAATTTGCGAACTTCCTGCGAACAGCAGCTGCAAGTTTCGCTGACGTATACGGCGTCCGCAAGTCCGACCTGGCACGATATCCTACACCTATGAAGCGCATGTCGGGGTGCATCGAACACAGGTCGGACACCAAGTCGTCGGCGTCGTCATGCGCAATTAATAGGTCGATCTTTCCGCCGAACAGGGCCGATTTTGCCGTAGCATCCGCGGTGTCCACAGCAGCCAACACACGATAGCCGAGATCTTGCAGTGTGTCGACAGCCAACGTTCGTAAGTCTTGATCCGGCTCTGCCAAAAGGATAGTGCCATGGATCGGGCCGGCGTCGGAGTCGGGGACCGACGCAACAGACCCGGATTCCGCATCTCGCCTCGGCAAATATATTGAAAACGTTGTTCCAACACCGAGCTCGCTGGTAACAACGATTTGGCCCCCGTGCTGATGAACAACTCCATACACCGTCGCCAAGCCAAGGCCCGTGCCCTTGCCTTTTTCCTTCGTAGTAAAAAATGGCTCGAATATGCTTTCCATAGTCTTCGCATCGATGCCTTCACCGGTGTCCTGAACCGAAATCACGGCATAGTCACCGCGCTCGATTTGGCCGTCGACGGCTTTTAGCGGCGCATCCAACGAAACGTTCCTCGTCCTCATCGTTATTTCACCGTGACCGCCGATTGCATCGCGAGCATTTACAACCAGGTTCACTAGCACAAGTTCGAATTGGCTCGCATCCCCTTCAATCGGCCAAAGGTTTGGATCGAGGTCCACGGAGAGCCTGATCTGCTCGCCGACCAGCCTGCTCAGTAAAGACTGTGCCGTTAGAGCGGATTCATTGAGGTTAACTTCGCGTGTTTCCTGAACATGCTTGCGCGCGAACGATAGCAATTGTGAAGTGAGCTTCGCCGCCCGCTCTCCTGCGGAACGTATTTGAACCAAGTCCTTCCCAACCGGATGCTCTGTTCCCAAACGCATTTCTGCTAGCTCGGCGTAGCCGATGATTGCCGTTAAAAGATTGTTGAAATCGTGGGCAATTCCTCCAGCGAGACGGCCGATGCTGTCCATTTTTTGCGAGTGTACGAGTTGGTCTTCGAGAGTTTTACGATCCGTGATGTCGATGGACATGCTACCAACCGCGATCGGCCATCCTTTGGGACCCAAAAGGGGGAACTTCGTCGAGATAAACGATCTCGGCTGGCCCTCGACCACCATAGTCTTTTCGATATTGATCGGCGCGCCGGTCATCAGCACCGCGAGGTCGTTCCTGCGCAGATTCTCAGCAATCTCCGGAGGTAGTAGCTGCATATCGGTCTTGTTAAGGACACGTTTCGGATCAGTTCCCAAGATCCTGGCGTATTCTTTGTTTACCAACAAATACTTGCCGTCGGCATCTTTCAAATAAATTCCGGTTGGGCTGTTGTCCAACAGCGCCCGCAAGCGTGCCTGGCTTTCTTCCAGCGCCTCAGCGAACTCGCGTGCGCTTGTGCGTTCTCGGCGAAGCGTTTCATACGCCAAAGTAATCACGAGCGAAATCAAGAAATAGAGGCCATAGTCGATGCGGGAAATCGGCGTCGCCAATGAAGTCGCGCCCCCCGCAAAGAAGTGGAGGCCCAGTACGCCGCCGAAGATCGTGGCGAGCATGCCGCCCCAAGCGCCGCCAAAGCCGGCGGCGACAACCACAGCCAAGTAGAACGTGATGTAGGGCCTGTTGTTGTCGAGGAGGTGATCCAGAAGCAGCCGAAGCGCGAAAGCGCCACTTGTGGCTGCTACTGCAATGGCAAATTGCCAGGTTAGATTCGCGAGCGTACTCGGCTTGCGGCGCTCAATCATACGCGGAGTCCCTCCTTAGCGAGGAGACTGCTCGAGGTCGCGGACGAGGCCCTTTTCGGCGTACGCATGCTTGCTGACTTCGCGGGCCAACTCCTTGGCAATCTCGCGAAAGCGAGCCGCTTGTGGACGGTCGGGAAAGGCCACGATGCTCGGCTGGCCATCGTCGCCCGACTCGCTGATAGCGGGATCCAAAGGCACCGAGCCCAAGAACGGGGCAGGAATCGAAGCCGCAAGGTCGGTTCCTTCCCTCCCCGAGAAGATCTTCGTGGTTTCTCCGCACGATGGACAGACGAAGTGGGACATGTTTTCGATGACTCCGACAATCGGAGCGTTCAGCCGCTTGAACAAGAGAACGGACTTGATCGCGATGTTCGCCGCAACGTCCTGCGGTGTGGCGACGATCACGACGCCGGTGAGCGGCACCAACTGCGCAAGAGACATCGGTGCGTCGCCGGTACCCGGGGGGAGGTCGACAAGGAGATAGTCCAGTTCGCCCCAGGCAACGTCTCCCAGAAGCTGCTTGACCGTTCCGGCAACCATCGGCCCGCGCCACAGCACCGCTTGGCCGTCTTCCAACAGGAAGCCGAGGGACATCATCGAGATTCCATGCTTCTTGATGGGGATGATCTTGGCGTTTTCGGTCCATGGCTTCTCGTCTTCGCAACCCATCATCAGCGGCACACTGGGACCGTACACATCGGCATCGAGTAAACCGACCGAGGCGCCTTCTTGGGCCAGTGCCACAGCGAGGTTAACCGAAACGGTACTCTTGCCCACGCCGCCTTTGCCGGAAGCGATCGCGATAATATTTCTTACGCCTGGCACGAGGTCCACATTCTCGCTCGTCTTGCGAACGCGAGCGGTCATTTCGACACGCACCTCGGAGGCGCCCGCGCCCCGAATGGCGTCTTCGACTTGCTGCTTCAACTGCTCCTTGACGGGGCAGGCAGGTGTCGTCAGCTCGACGTCGAGGCTCACTGCATCCCCCGAAATCTTCAGGTTCTTGATAAAGCCGAGGGAAACGATGTCCTTCTTAAGGTCGGGATCCTCCACCGTTCGCAGGGCACTAATGACGGCTTCTTCGGTAACCACTCGAAGAGGTTACCCGCTGCACTTCACGAGCTCCAACCCGCCCCGGTTATTTTCGACGGCGCATGATCACGGCAAGCAGCCCAATTCCAACTGTAAGGAACGTTGCGGGCTCAGGCACCGCAACCACCTCGAACGAATGCAAGGTAAGCAATCCATCGTCGAGAGCTTCCATGCCCAGGCGGAACCCGCCGGCTTGCGAGTACACACCACCGCCGCTGAACACGTTAAAGCTGATAAACATTTGACCGCTGCCCTGGGCGACGGGAATGAACTGGGACGACACCGACTCGGTCAAATCCGAGTTGTAAACGTGAACGTTGACTTGGTAATCGTTCGAAGAAGCCGTATAGTCGATCTTGAAAAAGTTCAGTCCGGTCAGGTCTATCGCCGGGCTGATACCGTCGAAGTCCTCCGGCAGAAGCGTTCCGACACCGTTCGGAGGCACGCCATTTGCAAGCGGCCCGAGCCAAAACACGTCGGACAACGACGACTGACTCGTGTCCAAAACCAGGTTGCCGGTGCCTCCTGCGGTACACGTCATCCGCAGAAAGCCGCCGGTGTTGAAACCGTGTGCCGCCCGAGTTCCGCCAATCGCGTTGCCAGACGGTAAACCGGACTGGCTGACGTAGCTGTTCAAAAGCACCGCATCGAACGGCCCGGTCTCGAAGTCGTCGATCATGACTCCTTGCGCTGCCACGCAGGCTGTCGTTAACCCATACAGAAAGACTCTTTTCATCGATCTAAACCTCCGTTTCCTGGTAATCATACTCGCTTTGCCGGGGTGAGCCGCATTCGCGGCGCGGCACCTCCCAAAAGCTCCAATTTAACTGTATAATCTGCACCCACCCGGGAGGAAGGATAGTGCTGAGAACTGCGCTCTGCTTAGTCCTTACTGCCATATATACGTTGGGCTCTGCTAACGAATTGCCGCGTTTAGTGTTCCCTGTGGCAGGAGGCGTACAATCTTGGAATCCGAACTTCGGCGCATCACGCGACGGAGGCGCCCGCTCACACCGCGGACAGGATCTCATGGCGCCCCGCATGACGCCCGTGATCGCGTGCTTTTCGGGAACCGTGTTTATGGCAAAGGGCGGCAACGCGGGTAACTGGCTAACGCTGCTCGGCGATTGCGGCTGGTCGGCGCACTACATGCATCTCAACGATGACAAGACCGACGCAGACGACGACTCCGCTCCCAAGGAACTAACATACGCGCCCTGGCTAAAGGACGGCGGCCACGTAGAGGCTGGCGACCTGCTCGGTTTTGTGGGCAACAGCGGCAACGCCAAGACGTCCGGGCCGCACCTACACTTTGAATTGCATGGCATGCAGGGTCCGGTGGACCCTGCGCCTTATCTCCGCAGGGCTCGCATCGAATCGGCGCCCTCGCTCACCGTGCCGCCACCCACGTATACCCCGCCGATATTTGAAGAGCGCGTGATCGAAAGGCCGCAGCCCATGGCGCTGGCACCCCTCAAAGTGCATCGCGACCAGGTCGTGCTCCGATTCGGTTCGAGCAGGCGCGCGCCGGTCAACGTCGAGCATGTCGTGCGCGTAGATCACCGAGACGTGACGACCACAGGCAAGTCGGATATCACGTTTACGTGGGATACGAACCGCGAGACCGACGGCGAGCACCTGGTTCAATTTGTACAACGCAACATCGTAACGCGTGCTGAAAAGGTGCTGGAGTCTCGCGTCCTGCTGGTAGGCAATGGTCCTATCCCTATTCGGCCCACCATTTCCGGTCCGCGTCTCGAGCTCTTGATGGCTGCAAACTACTATCGCCGCTTGGCGCGGCTGCCCTACCTGAACTGGGACGAGCGGCTTGGTCGAGCCGCTGAGTCACACACAGACTACTGGGAGATCAATCGGTCGAGCGCTCGGCACTCGGCGCACAACGAGCAAGAAGGAAACAACGGATTTTCCGGCGTCACGCCTTCTGACCGGTCACGAGCCCGCGGATATCCCAGCGGCGTCGCCGAGGTGATGCATTTCGTCGGCCCGCGAGATGCCATCGATAAGCTGTGGGCGGTTCCCTACCACCGAATGGCGCTGGCTAATTTCGCGGCGAAAGACGTGGGTATCGGGTCCGCAGGTCAGACCGTAACCGTCGACCTCGGCTCGGGCCCAGGAGAGGGCGTCGTCGTTTTCCCACCGGACGGCATGACCGGAGTTCCGCTTCTCGGCAACGTCTCCGAGTCCCCCGCTCCTCTTAGAATGCACCGAGGCGTCAGCGGCAGGGTCGGCTATGTCGTCAGTTACATGCTGAATGCGCCCTACCCCCAGAGGATTCAAGTCACCGTCGCCGAGCTTCGCGAGTCAGGCCGAATTGTCGACTGCTTCGTCAACACGCCGGCAAACGACGACG
>JAICGT010000027.1 GCA_025922995.1 Fimbriimonadales bacterium | reverse complement strand
TTACGCCAATTGGCTGGCGGACTAGGATTCGAACCTAGATTCTTAGAGTCAAAGTCTAATGTCCTGCCATTGGACGATCCGCCAGCGACGGCGGGAAGTATACCGAGCCCCTTGCTTCCTCTTCGCCCTTCCCGCGGATGGTATCAGAATCGCGCAGCGGCGCCGATTCGAACCATCAAAACGCGCGCGCGCGTCCTAGCCTGCGTGGGAATCCCTTTTGTCGGCCTCTTCATATTTGCCTTAGTTGGCTTGGTCGCGATACTCTCGGTCCGCGAGTGGCGGCGGCGCAAGGAGGTTCCGCTCGCCGGCGTCATTGCCATCGTCGGGTTTCTCGGCGTCTCGGCGTTCCTGGTGGTCCTCGTCCTAACGATGACCAAAGTTTTTCGTTCTGCCATTTTGGCGAAAGAGAGGACTGACTGCCGGACTAACCTCTCTGAGGTCGGTAAAGCGCTCGTGCTTTATTTAGGTGACAACAACGACCGCGCGCCACTCGCGAGTTGGAACGCAGGATTGACCAAGTACATTGATCCGCGATACCTCGCCTGCCCCTTGCTCAAGCCTTACGGTTACACCATGAACGGAATGCTTATCGGATCGGACACGACGGCATTCACGTCACCCGCACGAACCATCGCCGCATTCGACGGAACAGGCGGTAAGGATAGCGTTGGAAACGAAACCTCGATCGCCTATCGTCACCTCGAAACCGCAACTTTGCTATACTTGGACGGCCACGCAAAACCTGCGACGAGGGAAACATTTAAGGGACTGGTGGAATCCGAATAGGCGATAGCGCTATTGTTGACGGATGGATGATTCTCTTCAACCACTCTCCCATGTGTCATTGAACGGCATTGCAGCAGTGCTGCCTATTCGTCGCGCTCGGACAACGCCAAGGACTGCGCGGTGGTGGCGTGTCTTAGCTAGACACGGCGACGGACTAAACTAGTGGCTGAGAATGAAGAAGTGGGTCGGAGCGATAATAGTTTTTACGGTAATCGCCGCGTTGGCAACCTATGTCCTTTGGGGTCAGGAGCCGTTGCGTTGGTCAGCTTTACCGACTTCGATAGCCGCCGCAGCGAAGGCCTACCATAAGGAGACGGGCAGCTATCCGCTGAGCGTAAGCGATCTCGATAAAATCGGCGGCGAAGGTCAATCCGATCGATCGTCATTCGTCGAGATTTGCGAGCGCAACGGCGCGCATGTTTATTTCGGAACCGACGGGCAAAGAAAGCTTGCAATCATCGTGTTCGATGGTGGCCACCACGCTGAGGTTCGAGATATCACCAGAGACACTTTTTTAGACGATTCGTCTCTTCAATTCACCGTCCTACCTACCGCGTGTCGTTAATCGAAGAGTCGTCCTTCTGCGTTCGCTTTCTCATCGAAAGAAAAACGGCGAAACCGATTACAAAAACTGAAACACTCTTCGGCTCGGGAACAACACCGTACGAGAAGTCGGCGATATGACCAAAATAGGTTTCTGTCGAGACGAAGTTGTAGTTACCGAAGAAAGCGCTATAGATCCATGAGTTCCCGTTGGCGATGGGTGATCCGAAGCCGTTGGCGCCCGCCGTCCCGGAAACAAAGGTCCGTTGCAATATTCCCGGCAACGGGTTCCCTACGTTGACGCCGATGTAATACAGCCCCGGAGCGAGAAAAAAGTTTAGCCCGTTGACTCGCAATGTATATTCATCGTAACCACCGTCCGGTCCACCGTGCCTGCCGGTCGCAGTCCTTGTGACCGGGTTGTAGCCACTGTTAACGATCGTGCCGCCGTTGCCATGGGTAATGCCGGTCCGGATCTCCCAACCCACTTTGTGGACGTCCTCGTTGGAAAGGCAGTTCGCGTAAAGACTGGTAACCGTGATCCCGCTTCCGTCGACAGCGAAGTCATCGTAGATGTAAGCGTCGTAGTCCACCGCCAACCACGTCCGCCCGTCGAAATCACCTCCGTAGAACTGCGCAACCGCACCCGCAGCTGCGAATACCAAGGCGCCGGCCGATCCCAATCGCTTCAGTTTCATATCCATACTCCTTTCAACTATGATACGACAAAACCACCGAGAACAGGGAAAACCGCTCGGTGTCCGGGATATTGCCCCCCGCTGTCGAGCCGAGTAAGTGCCGCTTGGCGGGAGCATGTCCCGGTGCCGAACGCAATCACTTTTCCGGCCAAAGTTCGGTAGGCGAAACCGGCGAAGTGACGGTTTTGGTTTACTTTCAGGCCCTGAGTTGACTTAGTAGTTAGAAGCAGACCCACGCTCCCGGTGCAGCCGGGAAAGTGAGCGAAGTGATATGAGAAAAAAATCCCGGCTAAGTAGAAAGAGAAATGACATGAATTGTGAATGCCCTAGGGCCCTTGCGGCAACCTCACGATATGGTGTGTGCCGATGAAGCCCGATGGCTATTTCGATGTGACGTTAAAGTCGGATGCGACTTTCGTGGGCGCCTACCGCGGCGGAGCGTAAACAGCCTCGATCCCCTTGCAGCGCTGTGCACCGGGGCAAACAGCGCCAACGACTCACCGTACCAACCCGTCGTAACGTTATGCGTGGGTGGCTTGCAGGATCCGGGGGGAAGGCAGCACTGATCGCTGCAGGCTGCTTGCTAATAGCGATTCTTGTAATTCCGCTGACCCGAACCGCCCTCCTCGAATCCGTATCGGTTCACTTCGGCGGTTGGTCGTACTCCGACAACGGGCCCTATGATGCGGGTACCTGGGGCCCGGTCGAGCAGCCCAGCGAGGCGATTGGCGCGGATGGAGCGTTGATCGAGATGTTCTCAAATGACAATGCCGCCTATGACGAATCCTTCGTTAACAGACATCCCTATGATCTCCGAATTAGGTCGCTCTACATTGGCAAAATTCTGCAATTTAAGGGCTTGCCGCTAGAACCGGACGCGAGCCCGGAGAGGATCCGTAAATACGAAGCGGCTATGTCAAAGCTGAAAAGCTTGGTACCGATCATCGAGCAAGCAGAGTCCCAAGATGAGGAGAATGCCTTCTTTCCTCTGGCAAAGGCGGTCGCCTTGGAGTATTTGGAGGACCGCCCTGCGGCGATCTCGGCGTTGCGCCAAGCTCTAAGCCTTCCTAATTACAATGACTACTGGCACGAGAGCTATTCACTTTACGCCGCACAGCAGAGTGGCTTGCTATACCGCGTCCGACCTGTGTTCAGCGATTCGATACACCTCGACGAATTGAACCGTTTTGCTGCGCGACTGGCGAAGTCGAGCGGGGCCGGTGCAATCGAGATTCGCGGCTTGCTACTCAATTGCCTCGCCAAGTCGGCGGCAGGCGCACAAACAAGTGGCGAATTGGAAGCGATTACCCGGAGCCTGCAATCTTCCATCGTGCCGAGCTACACATCGCTGAGAAGCACACTTGGTCGTTCTCCAAACCAAGGCGACATTTTTCGTGAATTAGTGCGCTTTCAGGATAGCTTGCGTCGGTCGGGTTTCAAACTTGACTACGAACTTTCGGCGTTTTACGGCTCGGAACCCGGGCGCTCCTTTTTTGACGGGTCCATCTTTACCGAATTCTTTGGCGATAGCTGGCATGAAGCGCTAGATATCACGTACACGTTTTATGATAATGCCGTCGTAACGACTCTCTTGATTTTAGAAGCGGTGGTCGGAATTGCAGTCTTCGGTATTGTCCTGTTGCCAATTAGAAGGCTCAAGTCACTTACAGTGCCCCCGATTGGAATTCCTGCGATGATCGCCATCGTTGCTTCGGCCGCCGCAGCCGTTTCGGAGGGATACATCTCCTCACCGATGTTCTTTGTCGCCACGTGTTACGTACTTGCGTTTGTCCTGTCGTTCAATGAAAAACCGCGCTGGGTTTCTCTAGCGGCCGGCTTATTCACAACGATTTGCGCTTTCAGCTTTTTAGCGATCACTGAAGGATCGGAGAACTACCTTGTTCCGGCGGTAGCTTACTCGATCTGCTTGCCCTTATATGCTCGCGCATGGAAGTGGCGGATCGACAAGGGCTGGATATTCCCAGCGCTCGCCGTTGCTGCAGCCGGCTTGGCTGTCACCGGATCGATACCGGAGCCATTCCTGGATCGCGCCATGCATTTTGCAACGGTCGCGCTGTTCGCAATTTTCGGGGTCTCCCTGTGGTTCCGTTGCGAAGTATTTGAAGCCTCTAAAAGACTGCTGCGTTCAATGCCATTCGCCGTTCTTCTCTCGATGATAGCCCTGTTAATAAGCGTCGCCTGGCAAGCATTCCTCACTCACGAAATAGACCTGCAGATAAGCGGAGAGGCCGAATATACCCAGCGCTGGAAGTCCAACATTCGCGAAATCGTGCGTTCCCCATAGGATCCCGTCCCCTTGACCTGTGACTACTCCGGGTGCGGCTGGCCGGCTGAGTGGCCCGAGTGAGACTTTAGGATACGGCGTGGCACGGTTGTGCGGGTGGGATCGGGTTTGTGGTGCCAAACGCTATCAACCCCGCTTGGACGTGCGGCAGCTTCACAGCTGTCAATGCGGTGATCCAAGGCGTAAGGAACAAGCCATCAAACAGCGACCGCTGCGCTCTTGCGCCGGCAACTCGTCCGCGTCGTTGGTGTGATGAAACGCGGTACCGCTTGGTAGGAAGAACCAAAAAACGCTTGACTTATTCTCCATACCATCTTTGCGCGAAACTCCGAAAGATCCCCCAGACCTCGCCGACGTGTGTATCGTGCTCGAACCGTATTTCGGATTTCGGATTTCGCATTTCGGCTGTCGGCCCGCCAAAAAATGGCTTACCTTCGCCCGTCTCGTGACATAAGTATTGATGGATGTCTCGCATTCGCATTCCGGCTATCGGTGACCGCTCCGCTATTCATTTGTTAAGGCCGAAAAGATGAGCAAAAACCAGTCAGAACAAACTCGACGCCGGCGAAGACCCCATTCTGGCTCCACTCCTTACTCCGGTCACTCTTCGCGCCGCTCGATCTTCGCCAATTCCTTGATGCCTTGAAAAGTCTTGCCGAGGCTTCGCGCAACGAACTGAGCCTTAACGGTATCGATTTCTTCGTTTGACGGCGGTCCGACCGCCATTACGTGATAAATTGCGAATACGCCCTGCGATTCGACAACATCCGTATGCTGTCCGGCCGTCAGCGGCTGGAGCGCGTCGCTGACATCCTTGGGCAATTCAGCAAGATCGAACCAGCCGATCTCACCGTCGCGCAGAGCCGAATTCGTGTCGTGGCTCGCTTTTACGACGGCTGACCATGGCTCGGTCTCAAGCCTCTTGAGTGCCTGTTCGGCGTTCATTCGCGCTGCGGCTTTCGCAGCTGCTTCGGCTCCCTGAGGATTGATCAGGAGCCACGCGATCTTTCGAAACTTGTCCGGCTTGAAACGAGCCTCTGTAAGCTGTCGCAGGCCGATCTCGGTGGCCGCCCTTGCGGCGAGCCTACTCTTAGGCAGCCCTTGCTTTTTCAGCTCGACTTCAACGTCGGCTCCAGGTGGGATGCCTTGCTTGGCTTCGCTTAGAAGTAGGTTCAGAAATGCGTCCGCATCTTTCTGGTTCAATGTCAGGCCCTGCTTTTTCAACGCCCCGGTAACGACCTGGTTGAAAATCAGTTCCTCGATCACGTCAGAGGAATACCAGTCCCATAACGCTTGATCGACGTCTTTGGCTTTGATCGCAACGCCGTCCACGGTAGCGACCGCGTGGTCGCCCTGGGGGACTTGGTTGGGCGCGATGGCAGCAGCGAGGGCAAGCGGAAGTAGGATGTTCATTGTTGTGTAAATTAGCGCGGGGTGCGCACCTGATTTCCGTAGTCGCGTCGGATCGGGCCGACGCCTTCGGCGAACCAGTAATCGAGTTTACGTATCGCAGGTTTTGGCGAGCCATCGCTGATTTCCAACTGGACGGCTACTTTCAGTGTTTCTCGGGGCCCTGTCGCGAGATCCGGCGTGTCACGGCTCGTCACGGCCTTAGCCTTGCCCGCGAGCTCATGGCCGGCGAACACGATTTTCCCTTCCCAGTCAAAGGCGTCTCCGACACTCATCGGAAATTTGATCAGCGGTAGCGGAGGGTCGAATGTCTCACCCGTGCCCATGCTCTTTACAGCGACTTGGTCGGTCGTCACGACGTAGACCTCTTCTTCGATCGGCACTCCGTCCTTGACGATCTTTATGGTTCGCGTCGTGCCGTCGACGGTCATTTTCGCGTCGGCTTCGATGGCAACGTTTGCCAGCCTTAGCGTTACCGGCATTTCGAAGGTGGCAGGAAAAAAGTCTTGCGTGCGCTCGATCTTATCGAAGTCCACGCTGCTGCCCGTGACGCAGCCCGCCACGGACGCAGCCAAAAGTGTTATCAGCACCGGCTTCACGAACCGCCGGCCTTGTCGTGCCGCATCAACGTTGTTAGGGCTACGCTCGATCTCTTCGAGTTCTTGCCGGGCCAGGACTCCTGACGGCGGGTGACGAGCCCGATACCTTCGGCATAAACGTCCTTCGATTCCGAGGTAAACGCTTGGTCACCCTCACCCATCGTCGACTTAGTTTCAATCGTTATCGTGCGCACCTTCTTACCGAAAACTTCCGCTTCCTTATCCTCGGTCACCCTGCTTTCGGTCTTGGAAGGGAGAACCATACCCATCATCATGGATCGGCCCTCGAAGGCCCACTTCTGTCCTTTCTTCGGATCTACCGGCAAGAGCTTTACCGGGTCGGGCAACCGGGTCGGTCCGGATACTCCAACGAGGCACACGAAGCCGTCGACGACGCGGTAGTAGCCCGTGGCGTCGATTTTGCCGTCCAGATAGATCTCCAGAGGGATGGATGGGGCGCCCTCGTACTGCTGAACCGGTAATGTCTTTTGCACCTGCCTCACCCGCACAACCGAGTTCGTCACAGAGATCAGATACTCCCATGTCTGCCCGCTTTCCAAGGGGAAGAACGGCGCGCTTTGAGTCGCGAGTGATAACGCTGCGGTCAGTAATGTTGTCATGATTGGGCCTGGCGATTACTTGATAGAAACCGCCTCCATCGTAAGGTTCGACGTCTTGCCCGTCGAATCGGTTTGGCTAATCGTCCGCTTCACGGCTCCGATGCCGTCGACGTACCAACTTTTGCCTTCGACTTTCGTCGGAGCGTTCCCGCCGATCTTAATCGTGCCGGTTTCGATCAAAACGAGCGCGTCGTATTCGCCTGCCTTCACAGTCACCTGCTGTCTGCCGACGATTTTGACCGTCGTGTCCATTACGACGTTGCCGTTCTGCAAGCTCCCCTTGCTCGGCCACTTGTCGCCGATGGTTAACGTCGCAGGCATCGCCTTGACTCTCGGCGAAATCTCGTCTCCCCCCGCCGCAATGCCATAAACCCCGTCGGTTTCCAGTGCGTAGCTTTCCGACGGTAGCGTACTTGGGTCTCCGGCATAATTGAACGTAAGCACGTTCTGCCCGTCGCCCTTTGCCTCGAAGGTTGCCGTCATAGTTTGCGTGGAACTCGAGTCTGCCGGAAACCCGGTGACATCATAGGTGATAGACTTGTCGAACGGATAGCCCATTGCCTCGAGTCCGTCGTGCACCAGATCTTCGGGAATGCCGAGGCCGGCTTTCTCAACAAGCGGCGGAGGCGTTGTCGATGCAACAGGCTCGGGCCCGGCGTTCTTGGCCGAACACCCCGCAAGCAGCGCGAAGGCTAACAAACTTAAGCTAACGTTGATTCTCATGGTTACTTCACCGTGTAGCTTTTCAGTTTCATTACGGTCTCACGTCTGGCCTCAGGCGTCACTACGATTTCGACCGTTCTGACAATACCGACCTTCGGTACAAACCACGTCGAGATCGATGCGCCGTATTCCTTAGAATTCACTTTGTACCGCTGGACAGAGTCGAATCGATGAGCCATGAATCGGCCTGCGGCGGTATCGACCTCGGCCTCGCCCTTGTATGTCAGCGTCGATGTCATCGGCCCAACGTCACCAACACCTGCTCGGTATCCTTTTCCGCTCCATTTCGTCTCCTGTTCAGGTTTCATTGGCCATTGAAACATTGGAGTGGGCGGACTAAATGTGTTAGCTGGCTTGCCAACGTTCCCAACGCTAACCTGCGACACGCCGTTCGCTGACACTTGGAATACCAGGTTCGAGCGAACCTCATTGTCAGTGATAAACGCTACTGTAGCCTTTTGGCCGTTTCGGCCGGTCACCTTCAAGGTCGGCGCTTGCGTTACCGACTGCGTGCCTTCCTTCGACGTGAAGGTCGTGTTAACATCGTACGTCCAGGCGTTGCCGGTCGTCAGCGGCAAGAGGTCTGTTGGCTTCTCCAGAGAGTTCGTCGTTACCTTGACTGCCGTGGCAGGGTCGTTGGGTGCGACGTCAGGGCTGCAACCGATGATGACTGCGCACCCGGCGATTACAAGTGGTAGTGCTTTCATAGAGTTTATTTCGAGGCCGCCTCGATAAAGGCGAGGGCTTCCTCGGCGAGCTCTTGCTCGGCGATGCCCGTAATCTCAACCGTAGAATACTTTATCTCGTGCCTCACGACGGGTGCAGCGATGGCGACGCCGTTCGAAACGAGCAGGAGTTGTGATGCCGGATGTTTGTAGGTGTACTGCCAAAGACGGTCTCGCGACTCTTCGGCTACTTCGAGGAGGATCGAGTAGAAATCACCCTTGCCGTCTTCCCGAGGCACCGCTTCCATCTCGGCGCCGACGATCGTCTTCTCGGTAACGAGGACTTCAACTTCGCGCAGGACCTTCAGCACAGGCTCCGCCATTCGCGCCGCGGCTTCCGGCGAGTAAACACCACGCAACGATCCCGCGACGTCCTCAAATCCCTGTTGCTCGGCGGTGTCGAGCGCGTCGTTGTAAACTCCCGCTATCGTCTGAGGCTCCGGTCGCAAGTCTTCCGCGAGACGCCCTCGCGTCAGCAGACGCTTAAGGTTGTTTTCTGCGCCAATCGATAAGCGAGTACGAAACGGAACC
>JAICGT010000026.1 GCA_025922995.1 Fimbriimonadales bacterium | reverse complement strand
TATTCAGCACAGGCGCTGTTGTTGGGCTTATCTTTGGCTTCTTCTATTTAGCAGTCCCGATCATTACGGGCACGGCGTTCGGGAATAGTGTTGAAATATTTCCGATTCCGTTTTCGGATTACTCTGAAAGTGTCAGAAACATCTTGCCGGCAGCGCTCGTGGGAATTAGTTTCAATCTCGCGAATGTGTTGACTGGATTCGTGTTACCATGGCATATCGTGCTTGGCTCGGCCATCGGATCGGTGCTCTGCCAAATGTTCTTAAATCCGGTTCTTTTTCATGCTGGAATGTTGCCGCACTATCGTGGAGGAAACGCGTTCGCAACCAAGCTCGCCGTCGACACAGACTTCTGGTTAAGTGTTGGTATCGGCGTAAATGTTTCGATTGCGATTCTCGGTGTTGCGCTCCTCGTGCGCGCCTTTTCTGACGCAAAGCGCAAGCGAGCCGAAGCAACGTACACTCTTGCGCCTCCACCGGGCCGCGGAGACTTTCCGATTTGGCGGGGAGTTGCCGTCTGGAGTGTTGCGACGCTAACCCTCATCGTGTTGTGCAATCGGCTCATGCCGTCGTTCCCTATCTGGATTCTGATTCTATTCGGCTTGGTGTGGAGCCCCATGAATAGCTATATCTCTGCGCGTATGATCGGATTAACCGGACGCGGCGTTTCATTCCCATACATCAAGGAAGCGATGATTGTATCGAGCGGCTACGACAAAGTCGACGCCTGGTATGCACCCATTCCCTTGCATGATCACGGTTGGGCCGCGCAACGGTTCCGCGAAGTCGAATTGACGGGCACTAAGCTTACGAGCATTTTGAAAGCCGAAGTTGTGATGTTTCCAATCATTTTAATCGCCAGCTTCGTTTTTTGGTCGTTCTTTTGGCGTGGCCCCGCCTTCGATGGCGGCACATACCCTTATGCGCAAAAATTCTGGCCATTTCACGCGCAGACGGAAGCCGTTTGGAAACAGATTAATCTGCCGGGCACGGGCGAGGCATTCAATGCGCTAAAGCCTGGCCTGATTACCGCAGGCACTGCTGCGGGCTTGGGCATTTACGGCATCTTTTCCGTCTTCAAGTTGCCCATGCTGGCGTTTTACGGCTTTGCCGGGGGCATCGGATTATGGCCGCACAATACGATTCCGCAGCTTCTTGGCGCGTGGGCGGGCAGGCGTTATTTTGCGAAGCGATACGGAGCGGAAACTTGGTCGTCATACGCCCCGGTTTTGCTGGCCGGCTTCAGCTGCGGCACTGGCCTTATGGCCATGGCGTCGATCGCCCTGGCGCTTATTTCACGCTCCGTGGGGGCTCTGCCGTTCTAGGCGGACCAGGGTCCGGGGAGACAATCCTTCGCGAACCTGTGCTGCACGGGTCTTCTGCGTAATAACTCTGGTACACGTACGCCCCTACCGTGCCCACGAGAATCATTACAAGGATGGCTGCAGCCAGCGTCAGCCATTTTTCGCGTCTAGTCGTCTGCCTGACCGGCCGCTGCATCCCCGCAGGATGTGGAATCACAAGTGCCGCCAAGCCGTCGGAAATGGCAAGCATGTCGTTGAGATACCGGTTGCAGTTAGAGCACGATCCAACGTGAACATCCGACGCAGCCGACCTCAATTCGAAGACAGACATTTCTGAGATCTCTCGTTTCTTATCAGAGCAATTCATTCTACGAATACCTTCCCCAACAGCCTGCGTCTCAGCGTTTCTCGCGCGCGTCCCAGCCGGCTCTTGACAGTCCCTGGTGGAAGGTCCAACCGTTTTGCAATTTCTTCCACCGAGCAGCCTTCCAAATGGTGCAGAACGACGACGACGCGATGGTCGTCACTCAACTGCATCAAGGCGGCAGCCAAAGCCTTGTTGTCCAATTTGGACTCGAGCGCTTCCTTCGGATCGGCATCCTGGCTGAGCAGAGAGTCCGCCCTGACGTCGTCCAGATGGACGACCTTAGACGACCTTCTCGCCCTCAGGATGTCGATCGCAGCGTTACTCGCCGTACGGCATAAGTATCCGAGGATAGCGCCGTCCCGCTTTAGTTTCGGCAACCTTTGAAAAGCCTTGAGAAACGTTTCTTGAACCACGTCCTTTGCATCGGATTGATTGCCGACAATGCCGTAGGCTAACGAATACAGCTTATCGAGGTGCCGATGATACAGCTTCTCGAATGCGTCTCCGCGACCTTTTTGAGCCTGTTCGACTAAGTCTCCGTCTTGCAAAAGAAGGGGTTTCTCTATTGAAAGGTTCCTCGCAAAGTATTACGCCAGATCACCCGTTCGGTTCCTCGGAAATCCATTTTGGCAGGCGCAGGGCGATAGAATGAGGGGGTGGCAAGCCCGAGGCCGTTCGATAGCGCCAGGTCGTTTTTAGTGAAAGGCGGCATGCCGGTCACGATGGTGACGATCGGCGTGGCGATTTTTGCCTTCGTCGCTTGGTGGATGTCACGCATGGACGGCTCTTGGTTCGAGCTGATTTTCGACTCGGATACCTGGCTGAAGAGGCCGTGGACGATTGTCACGTACGCCCTGATTCAGCCGAGCCCGGTGGGATTGCTGTTTTCCGGGCTAATGGCCTTTTACTTCATGGGCGCCATGGAGCGGGCGTGGGAACGGGGCCGGTTCTTGGCAGCCTATTTGGTTTTACTCGTTGTGCCGCCGTTGGCGGTTTGGATTGGCGCGGCCATTTCGGGCGAAGCACTTGTCACCTATGGCCTGTCGCTGACGGTAGCTTGCTGGCTCGTTACCTACGCCGCGTACCGGCCGGAAGCGACCATCATGCTGATGTGCGTCGTGCCCATCAAAGCCAAGTGGCTCGGCTGGATAGCGGCTCTCGGCATCGTGGTGTCTTACGGATACGGCGCGCCACTCGCGGGCTTGGGAGCGGGGCTTGCGCCGCTGGCGGCGTGGGCGTTGGCGGCGAGGCCGATTTCGCTCCCGTTGCCCAAACGGAAAGAGAAGCCGTTCGGCGACGAGTTTCGGAAGAGCATGAAGACCAAGCGCGAGTCGGAGCAGGAGCGGCTTCGGCTGCGCAAGCTGCTGGAGGAGAGCCTCGACGAGGACGAGCCGCCTCGATGAAGCCCGCACTAGGGCCTTGATCGCTCAGACCGCACCTTGATGCAGCCATTTCTGGGCTGTTTGAGGCAGGATTCATCGATTCATCTCATTTTTTGTTTTAAACTTCGTCATTTTTTTCCACCTTAACAAGCGGCGGGGGATTGTGAGCAGTTACCGACTAATCGACATCCGACAGCCTATATCCAAAAGGCGAAGTGCGAAGTGGGAAAAGTGCATTCAATACTTATGTCACGAGACGGGTGAAAGTAAACCATTTTTGGGGACGATTGTCGACTTTCGATTCTACGATTGGCGAATCGCCTCGGTTCTTTTCAAGCTGCATGCTACGGCGCTCATCGCAAGTAAGATTCTACTGCGAAATTCTCAGTTCCGGGACACGCTGATCGAAGTTGGTGCAGGCTCGGAAGTCTCCGGCCGCGTGTCCCGGGCACCCAAGCGACGCTCTGCCTTCCGGCACCGACGCAACGCGTTCTGTCGAATGGACGTCTTCTCTTTTGGAGGGGCTCAGAGAAGTTTGGAAGACTTTCGATTCTACTATCTCATCTTTGCCGGCGCGGTAGCCTTGGTGATCGTGTTAGCGGTTGCGGCTTACAAGCACAAGCGAGCCAGGCAAGATGCCCTTGCGGCGTTTGCCGGAGGAAATGGTTACCAGTTTTATCCCGACGGACTGTCGTCCGGATATAGCATGTTCGGCAATCGTCTCATGGAAGCAGACTCTGAGTTCGTTGCGCGGTTCAACTCGTTCTTTCCTTTTCATCTCGGCAATTTCGACCACATCGAGAACTTGGTGACGAAACAGGAAGGCGAGAGTTCGATCTACGCCTTCGACTACTATTACATTGAAAAAGAAACGGACGCGAAAGGTACGGTTCGTCGGGACCGTCATTGTTATGGTGTCGTCGCAGTCCGCTTGGGGTTGCTGCTGCCGCACGTGCGCTTGTCACCCGAAAACATCCTTCTTCGCGTTGGGAAGGCATTCGGCATGCGCGAGTTGACGTTAGAATCAGAGGAGTTCAACCGTAAATACTTCGTGGTTGCTTCCGATCCCAGGGCGGCGTACGACGTATTGCACCCTCGTGCAATTGAATACCTGCTGAGGCATCCAGCGCGAGATTGGCAGTTCGGTGAGATGTTTATCGTGGTCATCGGGGGTTCGTTGTCTGCTCCCGAGATATCGAGAGCGGTAGAGGAAATTCGAGGCTTCATCGACTTAATCCCAGGATACGTCCGGGAAGACAAGGGATTCGTTCCGAGATGGCAGAATCCATTAGACACATGACGTGGCTGTACCTGTTCGGTTGCTTGCTGTTCGCACTCGCCCTATGGTGGATTGCAACAGTCAATCGATTCGCGCGCCTTCGAAATTTGACGAGCGAGGCCTGGTCCGGCGTGGATGTTGCGTTGAAGCGTAGGCACGATCTGATCCCGAACTTGGTTCAAGTTGTGGAGAGGTACGCGGCTCACGAGAAGGACCTGTTGGAGCGAATCGTCGAGGCGAGATCCAGATTGTCGAACCCTGCCGACGTCAACTCGGTCGGCGAGGGCGAGACGAGACTGTCGGGGCTGATCGGGTCGGTCATTGCGAGGGCCGAGGCGTATCCCGACCTGAAATCGAGCTCGCACTTCCTCGCGTTGCAGAAGGAGCTAGCGAACACGGAAGATCGCATCGCGGCGGCTCGTCGATTCTATAACGGCAATGTCCGGGATTATCGCATCGCTCTGCAAACGTTCCCCGGATCGCTGCTGGCTGGGGGCAGGACGGCTCCGGAGTTTCTGAAGATAGAGTTCTCCGAGCGACTTCACCCCCTGCCTACTTAGAAAGCGGAGCGATTTTCTTCGCGCCGCAAGCGGATATCGCATGACGGTTCCAGCGGTGGCTACAGAGCAAAAGTAGATGCTCCGCGTAAGATCTTCATGGCACAGACGGCAGCGTGTCGGAACATCGTCA
The DNA here is from genome assembly GCA_025922995.1 of Fimbriimonadales bacterium. GTDB lineage: Bacteria > Armatimonadota > Fimbriimonadia > Fimbriimonadales > ATM1 > JACDEQ01. The sequence goes on along the minus strand of JAICGT010000026.1, from coordinate 4,116 downwards.
CTTGTATTTTGCGACCGAGCTCGTCGTTCCGGCGGAACAGGCCGGTAAACCCCTGCCCGCAAGCTCAACCCGCCGCGCAAGGGGAACCGGCAGTGCGGTCCAGTTGACGATCCTTGTTGCGGACTTGATCCCCGGCTCATGGCCCCGGGTTGGCAGGAATCGGCTGCGGCCGAGACCGGCTCGAATCTTTCACAGCAAGTCTTGTTGGAGGTAGCGCTCGGCGAGATACTAATAGAGATCGACCCTGCTGCGGTACTTGCCGATGTTGATATCCGACTCGACGGCGCGAAACATGCCGAGCGGAATGCACTCTGGGGTGTAGTCGGAATGTTGGGCGACGAAGGAGCAAAGCAGTTTGCAATCAAACAATCTGGATTCAACGAGTTTAGAGACCAAACCGCCGGTTACACAGCTTGTCGTTAGAGCGCGTGTTCTCTTTTGAGCCGGTCGAGAACTCTTCGCGATTGCGCGGTGAACCAAAGCGATTGTCCGAGCGGAGCGAGCCGTTGCTTGTCGAACCGAGAGACAAATATGCGTGCCCGCGGACGTTTCCTGTCACAAACCGGCCCGATCGCGACAATTGGATTCAGTACCGCGAACGCATTCGAATAATCTCGCGAGCGCGGAGGAGACTATAACGAAATGAAACAACTACTTGTTATCGCATTCGCTTTCGCATCCACTGCGGCATTAGCTCAGGTATGGACGGAGCTAGGAGACGCGCCCGAGGGAGTACCCGCTCATCAAGAAACGATGGGCGTCGGCGCGCTGACGCTAATCGAAGGCGGCATCTATCGTGGCACAGGCGATCATACGGACACTTACTGCATCACAATCACCGACCCGGGCACATTCTTCGCCAGCACGAAGATCAGCATGGGAGGCTACGCGCTAACTGCAACGGGAGGATTTGGTGATACACGCATGTGGCTATGGAACATGAACGGCGGGTTGCTACTCGCAAACGATGACCACGCCGGCGGAACTGACGGGCTCAAGTCCACCATCACCGACCCCAGCACGTTCGTCGCCACCACCGGCGCCTTTGGGACTGCCGGCACGGTCGCAGCGACGGCAACGCCGATCAGCCTGACTCCAGGCCAGTACTTGCTGTCGATCTCGTACTTCCCGAACGACCCTGACGATGCGGTAGGCGTCGACCAAGCTACGATTGGTTCGCCGTTCACTGCCCTCCATGGCAAGAACCCCGCCTCAGGGGCGTTCGACCACTGGGAGAACGCTGCCGGCACGACTGCCTGGACCTACGGAATCGCTCTGAGAGGAGCAAGCTATTGCGTGGTGCCCGAGCCCGCGACGATCGTCGCTCTCGGCATCGGCGCACTCGGCTTACTCGTCGCACGACGTCGAAAAGGGTAGTCGTCAGACTCAGGGAGCATCATCGATGCGCTACGTGCCGTGGTACGGCACGTAGCGCAAAGCTTTCGAACCCGGCGGACGTCAGCTCTACCGGCGGGGCCGAGGCTGTCGGGGCTGATCGGGTCGGTCATTGCGAGGGCCGAGGATTATCCCGACCTGAAATCGAGCTCGCATTTCCTCAAGTTGCAGGAGGAGTTAGCGAACACGGAAGATCGAATCGCGGCGGCTCGTCGATTCTATAACGGCAACGTCCGGGATTATCGCATCGCTCTGCAAACGTTCCCCGGATCGCTGCTTGCTGGGGGCAGGACGGCTCCGGAGTTTCTGAAGATAGAGTTCTCCGAGCGACTTCATCCCCTGCCCACTTAGAAAGTGGAACCGTTTCGACCTTCGGCGGGGTAGTATAGATGTGCCGGCGCGAAAGCGTCGGAGACGTCTAATTTCCCTTGACCGGGAAAGCGGGGGACCCAACTCCGGGGCGAATGGCTACCCACGAGGGTGGCCTAGGGTAACTCTTGGCCCGAGCCCGTCAGCTAACCCCGTAGGCGAAGCGAGAGCCGGACAACCGCGGCAACGACGCCGAAGACCGACTGGCTTGCGCTTCGAACTGAAAGGTTTGAGCGCATTTTTAGTAGGTCTCGAAACCGTTGAAAGGCATCGTGAAGTCAGGTCGGTCATCGTGAAACGAACCGTCAGATAGTTGCTGGGCTCTGCCCGGCTGCTAGATACCTCCTGACAGAGGGCGTCTTTTCATCGATGAAAGGGCGCCCTTCCTCCATATTGGATACGGATGATGGCCGAGGTCGTCTAATCAGCCGAGGAACATTTATCATGAAACCTATCTTTCTTCTTGCCTCGATCGGCGTGACCGCCGCCGCCGTTTGCCAGCCGATCGACAACAACGCCGTCATTGCGAAGGTCGACGGCCAAGTGATCAACGCGGCGCAGTTTTATCGTCGCATGGCTTACCTGGACGGAGTCGGGACTGTGGAGAACGGAAGGTTCGTGGCGGTGCCTCCGGCTTTTCTGACCATTCAGCGCATGATCGACGAGATTATCGTGGTGGCGGTAGCGAAAGACAAGGGTGTCGCTCCGACGGCCGCCGAGATCGAAGCCGAACTCATTAAACGCAAGAATGACAACCCCGGCACACTCAAGGAACTGCAGGACCTGGGGGTAGGCGACGACATGATCCGTTCGCAGATTACGCAGGACTTGGCTCGGTTTAATTTATTGACGATGGGCGTTACCATTACCGACGCTCAGGTTCAAAACAATTACAACGTGAACAAGATGGTTTACGTCACACCGGCGACGATCAAGCTGCGCGTAATCGTGGTTACCGAGGCAGCCAATAAGACAAAAGTGGACGAGGCCCTTAAGACAAAGCCCTTTGCTGAAGTTGCGTCGACGATGTCGGAAGACCTGACGAAGATGCTCGGCGGTGACTTGCCGTTAGTGCCCGTTGCGAATTTGCCGAAAAACGTTGCCGACGCGACAGCGACGTTGGCACCGGGAAAAACGACGATCTGGATCGAATCGGATGGCGCCCATCTTAAGTATTTGGTCGAGGCGAAAACGGAGCAGAAGCAGCTTCCGCTCGACGCGAAGTTAAAGGCGGATATCAAGAAAAGCATGATGGTCATCGCCGGGCAGCAGAAAAATGGAGAAATGGTCGAAAAGCTGATTAAGGACAAGCGAAAGGCGACTCAGGTCGTGATCACTTCTCCGGGATTGCAGAAACTTTGGAACCTTCTGGATCGGAGGTAAGGCTGAGGGTTGTGGGGCTCGGCCCTGGCGACCCATCCTGGATTCCGCAACGCAATGTCGACGCGCTGAAAAGCGCGTCGATAGTTTTGTTGCGAACAGAAGTGCATCCTTCTACACAGCTCTTATTGGAAAGTCGAATCGATTTCGAGAGCTGCGACGACCTTTACGAATCATCAGATTCGTTTAATGAACTTTATTCTGCGATAGCCGCGCGGGCGGCGGCGCTGCCCAATGACGCGGTTTTTGCGGTGCCGGGGCATCCGATGATCGGCGAAGAGTCCGTGCGGCTGCTTACGTCGCTGCGAGCACTGGAAGTTTATCCTGCGCCCAGTTTTATAGACGCTGTGATGGCGGCTACCCGCGCGTCGTTTTCGGGTGGCCTTCAGGTTTGGAATGCGCACGACCCACATGGCGTGGTCATCGATCCGCGGTCTTCGCAAATCGTTTATCAGTTGGATTCAGTCGAGGCTGCGTCGGAGGCAAAGTTGTCTTTAATGCGCATGTTTCCTGAGTCGCATTCTGTGACGCTCGTTTCGCGGGCAGGAAGTTTTGATGAGCATGTCGAGACTTTGCCACTTTCGGAGTTAGACCGCAGGCATTACGATCCGTTGACGAGCGTATTCGTGCCGGCGGTGCCCTCCGAGTTTGCACCTTCTTTTTCCGGGCTGGTTGAGATTGTCGATCGGCTGCTGGGACCGGGTGGCTGCCCTTGGGATCGGGAGCAGACTCATGAGTCCCTGAAGAAACACATGGTCGAGGAAACTTACGAAGTTTTGGAAGCCATCGATAAGGGCGATCCCGAGGCGCTGTGCGAGGAATTGGGTGACTTTTTATTGCAGGCGGTGATGCATGCGCAGATGGACGCCATCGAGGGATATTACGATATCGACGATGTGGTACGAGGGATTTCAGAAAAGCTTGTTCGGCGACACCCACACGTTTTTGGAGACTTGAGTGTTCAAGACTCCG
>JAICGT010000025.1 GCA_025922995.1 Fimbriimonadales bacterium | reverse complement strand
CCCGCAACGTCGCTCAGCAGCCGCGACTGTATTTCGCCCGTGCGCGTGGCGGTAAAGAATCTGAGTGACATCCGCTGCAGATGATGAAAAAGATTCGCGCGCATGTCGCACATGATCTTTTGGCCGATGACGACGCTCCAATACCCGTAAAGCAGGGTGACCGCGGCCCCCGCCAGGACGGCGAACAGTGTCATGAGCGAGTACTGCATGAGCACGTCCATCCGGCGCTTCTGCAACCCCTCATCGACAAGGATCTGGATGAAAAATGCCGGCAGGAGCCCGAGGGCAACGCCGACGACGACGGCGGCCAACGTTAGAAAAACCTGCCTTTTGTGCGGCGCGAAGAGGCGAAGGATCCTCTTGAGGATGCCCTTATCGATCTTCATTTCTTCCGGCTCGTCGCCGATTGCCGGCCCCAGGCTGCGTCGCATTCGTGTCTAAGTTTGGCAGAACTTCTTACATTCGGATAAAGAAGTCGTGCACCCTGGGGTCGTCGGTCAGCTCGGTGTGGAACGCTGTGCCCAACATGCGATCCTGCCGAACCGCAACGACCTTGTCGTCGACCTTTGCCAGCACTTGGACCTCGGTTCCCACCGCCGTTACGACGGGCGCTCGAATGAATACCGCATGGAGCGGCCCATCGAGGCCCTTGAATTCCAAGCCCTGCTCAAACGAAAACACCTGCGAACCGAACGCGTTTCTCTTTACCGTGATGTTCATGAGTCCGAAGCGGAACTGCTCGGAATCCTCAATCTCTTTCGCAAGCAGAATCATTCCCATGCAAGTGCCCCAAATAGGCATGCCGGCGTTAACTCGCTCGGGTATGGCCATGTCCAATCCGGCAAGACGCAAAAGGATTCCTAGCGTCGTGCTTTCTCCGCCCGGCATGATGAGCCTCTCGCACTTTTCAAGGTCTGAAGGCGTGCGAACCTCGACCGCTTCTTTGCCGACTGATTCTATCGCGCGACGATGTGCGGCGAAATCACCCTGTAACGAAAGAACCCCAATCATATTGGTTTAAGCACGCCTTGAGCAAGCATTGCGAGCAATAACGTCCCCAGAACGACACGATAGGCAATAAATACGAATGTCGATCTCGTGCGCAAGAATCGCAATAGAAACTCGATGGAAGCGTAACCAGCGATAAATGCTGCGATGGTAGCAATCAACAGCGGTGTCACGCCGACGTATGCGAGTTCATGGCGCTCGGCTACTAATTCAAAAATGCCTGCCATCGCGATCGCGGGAACGCTTAACAAAAAGCTTAGCCGAGCTGCGGTCTCACGGTCGAAACCGAGAAACAGTGCGCCGGTTATTGTGCTGCCGCTTCTCGACACTCCGGGGATCAGAGCCAGTGCCTGAAACAGGCCGACGACCCAACCGTCGCTAATCTTCACGTCACCTAGGGGTCGAATGTGCTTAGCAATCTTCTCCGCCAAGCCCATCAGGAGCGCTAAACCGATGAGCGCCCAGGCGATGACGTAAAGACTGCGAAAGTCCTGTCCGATGTAGTCTTTGAGCAGAAGGCCGAAGACGATGACCGGAATGGTGCCGTAGAAAACCGCCCATGCCAGCCTGTAGTCTTGATCACGCTCCGAAGGATCGCGGAAGCCTCTAACCCAAGCCCCGGCTACGCGGACGATGTCCTTCCAAAAATAGACAAAAACCGCGAGCAGAGTTCCCAACTGTATAACTGCGGTAAAGGCTGCGCCCGGGTCCGGCCACCCCAATAACTCCGGCACAATCCGCACGTGTGCCGTGCTGCTTATGGGCAGGAATTCGGTCAGCCCTTGGACTACTCCGATGATAATTGCCTGCAGCCAGGTCAACTGTTATTCCGCCCTCTGGTTGGCTTCGGAACCTTCGGACGTCGTTGATTCGGAATCGGATGCATACTCCGCGGCAGTTTTGCCTTCATCGGATTTGATCGACGGGTCTGCCCCCGCCGACAGTAAGACTTCAATTGAAGCCTGATCACCGTTTTGGGCCGCAGAATGCAATGCCGTAAATCCGCCTTCGGATGTCAGATTAGGGTCTGCTCCGGCTGCCAGCAACGAAGACAACGCTCCGGCGTTCCGACCGAAAGCAGCAGCGTGAATCGGAGCTACCTTGATATTCGGATTCGTCGAAAACAACTCGAGATCGGCGCCCAGGGCGATGAGCGCATCGACCGTTTCCTTGTTGCCGAAAGCTGCCGCCAAGGTAAGCGGAGTAAATCCATCTTCGGAAAAGGCGTCAACGTCGCTGCTCAGATGCACAATCTGACCGCTTCGACCCAGAGCCGCTGCGTCGTGCAAAGTAAGCATCGCTGCCCGCTCTGCTAGGGCGTTGGCCAAGGCTCGATCTCCATTGTAGATCGCCGCCCTGATGGGCGATACTCCGGCCGAATAGGAGTCGATTAATTCGGGATGAGCATCGAGAATTGCAAGAGCCGTAACACGATCCTTTGCCTTGATAGCCGCAAAAAGCGCATCAATTCTTTCTGCGTTCAAGTTCAGCCTGCTCTTGAGCTTCTAGTTCCTCCAAAGTTAGACGACGTCCGATTTCGGTAACGTCCGGGTCGTCATAGAGGGCGTCCTGACGCACGCTAGTTGGGTCGAAGGATTCCAAATCGTCTTCTTCGTCTTCCTCCGCGCGCACACTCTTGGGCTCGGGCGGCCCTTTGATTAAGTCGTCGGAATGGATTAACAGAACGTGATGCGCGTCGAATCGCCGCTCCTCTTTCGAAAGTCGCCGCTTCTGTTCTTCGCCGAGGCTGTCTAAAAACTTCGCGCGCATCCGCTTAACGGCCTCTTTATGCGTTGTTGAAATTGTGTCGGTAAAGGACTCCGGGTCGACCTTGACGGCGACTTCGTCTTCCCCGTAGTAATTCTGCACCGTACCTGTGAGCCCGGCCATGTGATGGAAATACAGAAACGACTGCCGATCCTCTCGATTGACGTCTCGCTCCACAATTTTCACCCTGTCGCCGGGCTTCCACTTCGTCTTCGGCATCCCGCAATTGTACCTTCTCGGTACGTCTGATGCGGCCTATTTCCGGTCGACGGGGACAGCCTTGCTGCCTCCTAAGACATCGACTTCGTAGACTTGCCAGCCAACGTCGTCACGAGCCGAAGTAAATAGAATCGACCGGTTATCGGGTGCGAATACGGGTGCCTGGTCGACGGCAGGATCGTCGGTTAGGCGAACTTCGGTCTTTGTTACCAGATTGTAGGAGTAAATGTCCCAGTTGCCGCCCCGTAGGGACGCATACGCAAGGTGACTGCTGTCGGCGCTGAACGACGGGTCGGCGTTATGCACGTGATTGTTCGTTATCTGCACGACTTCGGTTCCGGCGAGATTAGTCGTAAAGATTTCGAATACGCCGCTGTCTCCTCCTTTGAAATCACCTTCGGCATAAGCGATCAATTCTCCATCCGCGCTCCAAGTCGGATTGAAACAACCTGCCTTAGTGCCGGTAATCTGGTTTTCGTTGGTGCCGTCGGCATTCATATAGAAGATGTTTCGGTGCAGGTCTCGCGAGGCGGCCCACGCGATTTTCGTTCCATCGGGGCTAAACACCGGCTCACGGTCTTCGCCAACCGTATTCGTAAGCCGCTTGGGTTCCCCGCCCGTCACGGGCATCGTGTAAATCTCGAAGTTTCCGTCTCGATCGCTCGCGAACACGACCGTCGAGCCGTCGGGCGAGAACGACGGTTCTCGGTCTTCGGCAAGATCGGACGTGAGCCGTTCCTCATTGCTGCCGTCCGCGTCGCGTATGTACAGGTCCCAGTCGCCTTCGCGGGCAGAGGCGTAAATGATTCGACTTTGATCAGGACTGAACGCGGGTTCCCACTCGAACGCCCTGGTGTCGGTCAATTGGACAGTGTTGTCCTCGAGCCTATCTTCCGGTGTCTTTTCAGCACATCCCGAAACGAGCGCGACGGCAAGCGCCGCCAACGAAAACGATGTCCACTTCATGAATTTGTGATCTCCTGAGACGGCTCCTGCCGCCACACCTTAATACGCCGCCAGACACCGGGACGTTAGGTAACCTTCGTAACGATGAAGTTGCTCGAGGGAAAGAAAGGCATCGTGTTCGGCGTCGCCAACGAACGCAGCATCGCTTGGGCAGTCGCGAAGTCGGCAGTCGAGCACGGAGCAGACGTTGCGATAGGCGTTCAGAACGAGAGGATGGCGGCGTCTGCTCAAAAACTCCTCGAAGGAACGCCCATGAAACAGTTCATGTGCGATCTCAATGAGGAAGGCGACCTCGAACGAGTCACGGGAGAGTTGCAGGCGGCTTACGGCAAGCTCGATTTCGTCGTACACAGCGTCGCGTTCGCATTGCGAGAAGATCTATCCGAGCCATTCATCAATACGAGCCGAGAGGGCTTTCGCATCGCGCTCGAAACGTCGGCTTATTCGTTTGTCGCCGCCGCGCGTGCATTGGAGCCCATCCTCGCCGACGACGCGAGCCTAATCACGATGACCTACCTCGGCAGCCTACGCGTGCTGCCAAATTACAACGTTATGGGAGTCGCGAAAGCTGCGCTCGAAGCATGTACCCGTTACCTCGCCTACGACCTCGGCGGCCGCGGTATCCGTGTCAATGCAATATCGCCGGGACCGATCAACACCGTGTCCGCACGCGGCGTCAAGGGCTTTACCGGCATTTTGAGCGTAATCGGCGAACGCGCGCCGCTCAAGCGCCCGGCCGAGCAGGCTGAGGTCGCGTCGACGTCGATCTACCTGCTATCCGATCTTTCAAAGGGCGTAACGGGGCAGATCCTATACGTGGATGCCGGCTATAGCGTCATGGGCATGTAGTGAGGCTGCTCTGCGTCGCCAACTGGTCCGAGGGGCGTGACCAGAACATACTGTCCGACATGCGGCAGGCTCTCCATGCGGGAAGTACTGCCGTTCATTACGACGGATCGGACGAGGACCACAACCGAGTCGTCACAGCCTTCTCCGGTTCGCAGGACAGCGTCGGAGAAGTCCTCTTTGCGTTAGCGGCCGCAGCCTTTAAAGGCATCGACATGCGCAAGCATGAAGGGGTTCATCCTCGAATCGGGGCGCTGGACGTTTGTCCGTTTATCTTGCTCGACGGAGATGAGCAAGAAGCTCTCGGCTTCACCGCCGAAGTAGGCAGCATCCTCGCCACACGATACGAGCTACCGGTTTTCCTCTACGAGAAGAGCGAAACCGGCAAACACTCTGCAGACTTGCCGAGTTTGCGCAGGGGCCAATATGAGGGCCTTTTCGGTCGAACACTCAATCCGGACTTCGGCCCGATCGCGGCCAACCCAAGACTCGGGGCTACGGTCGTCGGATTAAGAAAGTGGCTTGTCGCAATGAATATCAACTTGCCTGACGGCAATCTGCGCGAAGCGAAAGCTACAGCGCGTGAAATCCGTTTGCGCCGAGACAATGGGGAAGTCCAGTTCGCAGGTGTCCGCGCGCTCGGGCTCCCGCTGGCGAGGCGCAAGCTGAGTCAAGTGTCCTTGAATCTAACCGATCCCGACAGAGCGTCACCGGATGCGGTCATAGGGTTCGTGAACGAACGCCTCGACATCGTCAGCACAGAGCTTGTCGGTGTTATCAGACCCGCCGACCTATCAAAGTCCACAAAGCTTCCGATCGACCAGGCCCAGATCGTTTCCTAAGGTCGAAGAGTTACGTACTCGCGGTCGATGGCGACCGACCATGGGTATTGCAACACCGGCCCATTGGCGCGATAGCGAGTCCGCACGCGAACCTCGTTGCTTGGCCCTATATATGGTGTGGGGTCGCCGAAGTCCACCGTTCTAACCAAATCGGGCTGTGACGAAAACGCCAACGCAGGTACAAGGTCCCTTGTGGCCCAGGCATTCGTTGTGAAATTCCATATCTGTATCTCCTGGTGAATACGGTTCGCGCTCGCTCTCGATTCAATCGTCATGCGCAGCGAGGTCGCCGCACCAACCGGAAGGAAATGCTTGTACACGACGGCAATTGGAGGCAGCGAAGTCGAAAGGACAATGCCGGGCCGTAGCACCCACCTAATGTCGTCGCTCACGAGCACCTCGGCGCTCGTACCCGAAAAAACCACGCCCGGCATTACTGTGGGCGGATCGGTATTCTCCACAATGGTCGGCGGAATGTTCGTTCCGAAGCGCGAGCTGAAGTTGGCGATAATGTTGTTGAAGCCCTCGTTAGTGCTTGGCCAGGACGACGGGTCATACGTCGGGTCTCCGAACCAGTATTCTGAGAGTCCAAGGGTGTCGCGCAGCCAGAACAACGGCACGCTTGCGCCCGGATTCGGATCAGTTCTCGCGGGAATCGACAGGCTGTCCCCTGCCACCTGGGCTACGCCCGAGAACTCGATGGTCCAGATGACGTCATCGGGCAGCATCAACTCCGGATACACGGTGACCAGTTGCCCGCCGCTGCCGACATTGATTGGCTGAAAACCCGAGTCGTACAAAACGGTGGAAGGCGGCCCGCCAGGACTCAAGTTGTCGCGGTCATAAATCCTAACGCGCGCCTTCTCGTCGCCTTGGGCAGTCACGACGTCGGAAACGTACTCGATGCTCGCCTCGGACACAAACCGGGCAGCGCCCTCGAAAACAACGTCGTCGCCGATCTCGACAGTTGGCGTTACGCGAAAGCCGCGCGAGGCCGCTAACGTACTGTCGAATGTAACGGGAGCGGGTGGACCGTCCGCCCAAAAGGTAGCTCCGAATGAGCCGTAGGCAGTAGAGCCGTTTGTCCAAGTAGTCGATTGGTGCGTCCACGGCTGGCTAGGATTCGTCCTGCGCCAGACCCTGTCGGAGGAGGTCCCCTTCGTCGGCGGGCCGAAGTAGCACAGCCCGGCTCGGTTGAATGGATTGCCGGTCACGCCCTCGAACGTTGCAGTCCATACGAAGGTGTTGGGCACGACGATCATCGGAACGTCGATACGCTGGGCGCGCCAACCTGGCTTCATGGGCAGTGGCCCGCTGTCCCACAGCACGGTCCCGGGAGCGGCCAGCGGCGGATTTCCGACAGGTGCGCCATCCGGAACGTAAAATTTGATGCGAATTCTCTCCGCCCCAGTAGGCGGATTGAAGTCTCCGACCGTGTAAACGGTCATTTCCGTGATGGTTCGACCCGTCCCGGCCAACGTTACTTGATCGCCCCACTCTTGGGAAACGCCTCCAGTCACCGTAGCGAACCGAAAAATTGAAGACGTCGCTTGATCGGCGGGGCCGTTTCGATAGACATTCTCAGCCGCAACGGTCGGCAGGCAAGCGGCCGCAAGGCAGATTAATATAAAGACAGCTTTCATTGTAATACCACCATTTAGACGAAGGTCGAGCCGTCACAGTACCGCCGGAGTCGTCGAGCGGTAGAATCGCTGGGTCTTGAAAGCCGTCGTGAAAGCCCGCCCCGAGCCGGGGGTCGAACTGCTCGAAGTCGCCGAGCCGCCGATAAAGTCGGGCCACGTAAAAATTCGCGTCCGATATGGCAGTGTATGTGGAACCGACGTCCACATTTTCGACTGGGACGCTTGGGCTGAAAGCCGGATTCGGCCGCCGAGAATCATAGGTCATGAGTTCAGCGGCGTCGTTGAAGAAGTAGCCGACGATGTGACTTCCCTAAAGCGAGGAGACGAGGTCGCGAGCGAGTCCCACGTGGTCTGCGGAAAGTGCAAACAGTGCCTGGGCGGACAGGCGCATGTATGTGTGAACACTCAGATACTGGGCGTCGACATAGACGGCGGCTTCGCCCCCTACGCGGTGATTCCCGCGCAAGCCGCTGTGCCGACCCACGGCCGCATCCCGCTGGATATCGCGTGTGTTCAGGATCCTTTAGGTAACGCGGTGCACACCGCGCTTGCCGGTCCCCTCGAGGGCTGCGACGTGTTGATCACCGGAATGGGTCCCATCGGCTTATTCTCAGTTGGTGTGTGTAAGGCAATGGGGGCAAATAGCATTGCCGTTACCGAAGTCAGCCCGTTTCGCCTTGTGCTCGCCGAGAAAATGGGTGCGGACGTGTTGATCAATCCAAAAGAAGAGGACGCCTTGTCGATCCTTTGCAAGCGGTACCCGAACGGACTCGATGCCGCGCTCGAGATGTCCGGCCACGCTTCTGCGCTGGACCTGGCAATCGATGCCACGCGCCCCGGCGGTCGAATCTCTTTGCTCGGCGTGTTTCACGAGAGAAACGTCTCCTTGAAGCTGAACGACGCCATTTTCAAGGGCTTGGCAATCAAAGGCATCGTCGGACGCAGACTGTGGGATACGTGGGATCAGATGCGGGAGCTATTGGCCGGGGGCAAACTAGACATCGGCCCGGTGATCACACACCGGTTCTCGTACCTCGACTTCGACGAAGCCATGGCGCTGATCAAAGCCGGGCAGACTGGAAAAGTCGTTTTCTCGATAGACTGACCTAGTGCCTCGACGACTTGCCCTGAACAAGTCTTCCCAAGGCGATGAGAATGAGGGCGCCGATTGTCGCGCCGATAATCTTGCTCAGCAGGTCCTGGTTCGGAGTGATATCCAGCAGCGGAACGATAAAGTGCCCCATCAGAATGGCCCCAGCCATGCCGAGAAGCATGGTCATGAGGCATCCGGCGGGCTCCATTTTGTCGCCGGGCATGACCATTTTTGCCAAAATCCCAGCAACGGCACCGACGATCAGAATCCAAATCAATCCCATGTCTATGTAACGAAAGATATGAGGCAGAGGTTGCAAAACTGACGGCAAAACGGCGTCAGTGCCGAAGCTCCGATCTCTTGGAACCTGGGTCGCAGAAACGGCGTCAATAACTGTGTCGGATGGGATTTATAAAGCCCTCCGATAGGTTACGGTTACCGACGAAGAGCGCGAAACCCTCCCTCCCATGCGCTTCTTCTAGAGGGCCCCCCACCGGGGCCCTCGAGTCTTTTAAAGCCTGGCCATATGGCTCGCAACGACGATGCCGTGTCCTCTGCTCAGACGGTCGTTGCCGCTCGGGCACCAAGGGCTTAGCACGCATGAAGGGCAACCGTCGTCGCATGTGCAGGCGGAGAGCTGCTCCACGACCCGCTCGAACCATTCGGATGCGGAGGAGAGCAAGGCTTCCGAGAATCCGATCCCCCCTGGGATGTCGTCGAAAACGTAAATCGTGCCCCCGGTCCTGCCGCTCTCAGCGCCGACGTATGTGCTTCCGAGATCACGTGTCTCACACTGAACGAAACTTGGCGCAAGGCCGACCAGCAAGTGCTCGACTGCGTGTACGCCTTCGGTCCACGGCTCGATATCCCGGGTGTCGAGATTCACATGATCGATGACGATCTCGAGTCCAATCGTCGCCATCTCGT
>JAICGT010000024.1 GCA_025922995.1 Fimbriimonadales bacterium | reverse complement strand
CCGCATCTATTCTCGGCGACGCGTCGTCTCTACGGTGGACACAGGAGGTGCTCCATGGAGTTTCTATCCGAACTTTGGCTGCCGATTTTGGTCTCCGCTGGTTTCGTCTGGATATCCAGCGCGATCATCCACATGGTGATGCCCTGGCACAAGAGCGAGTGGAAGGGCTTGCCGAATGAAGAGGGCGTTCTCGACGCGATGAGGGGCGCGCCCGCCGGCAACTACATGTTCCCGTTTTGCACGATGGCGGAAATGAAAGAGCCTGCCTTCATCGAAAAGCAAAACAGCGGCCCGAACGGCACGGTAATCATCTGGCCCGGACCCGTGAACATGGGCAGGAACCTTGTGCTCACACTGCTTGCCTACATCGTGATCGGAGTGTTCGTCGCCTACGTTTGTTGGCACGCGTTCATGGGTGCCAACCCGGAATACCTGGACGTTTTCCGGATCGCAGGCACCTGTGCATTCATGGCCCACGGCCTGGCGCTGGTTCCACATATGATCTGGTTCCGGGGAATGCGGCTGTGGACGGCGATGCTCGACGCGATTATCTACGCGCTGCTTACCGCCGGTGTATTTGGCTGGCTTTGGCCGGCGATTGTGATAACACCGCCGTCACAATAGCGAACCAACACAACAACATTTGAATAGCGGCGCTAAGAAGCACCGCGGGAGGCACAGAAGTGCGTTCAATGTTGGTTGTGGCAGGGTTCTTTGTCGTTAGCGGCACGTGGGCTGACGATCTGTTAGTTTGCGACCTCTTGGGTGACCAGGTGTTGCGATACGACGGCACCACTGGAGCGTTCCTTGGCGTCTTCGCCTCTGGCCCTATCGACGGTCCGGAAGGAATCGCGGTCGGACCCGACGGCAATGTGTACGTCGCCAGCGAATACTCCAGCAACGTAACGAAGTGGAGCCCTACGGGTGCCTATCTCGGCGAGTTCGTCTCTCCGGGCGCTGGAGGACTAACAGGCGAGCAGGACCTGGAGTTCGGACCGGATGGGCATCTGTATGTGATGTCACATATCACGCTCTCGCCGGACTCCGTATGGAAGTTCGACGGCTTGACGGGGGCTTTCCTCGGAATGCACGGCCTGGGCGGCGGTCCCGCTCACACCCATGGACTGGCGTGGCGCTCTAGCGACGAAGACCTATACCAAATCAACCTGCCGGGAGGAGGAGGCGAAGTGCGAAGGTACGACGGTACGACCGGAACGATGCTCGCGCCCTTTACGACACACGACTCGATGGCGATCGCGAACGACCTCCTATTCGGCCCGGACGACCACCTCTACGTTTCGAATCCGCTGATCACCGGCTTTCTCGTCGGAGGAATCGTTCGCTTCGATGGCGCCACGGGCGCGTACATGGGCGTTTTCAGTGACGTAGGCGCTCCGGCGAGCACGTGGGGAATGGCGTTTAAGGACGGGTTTCTTTACTACACAGTCGATGGCGGCGTCGTCCGCGTGTCTGCGGCAACCGGCGGCACGGCCACTGCATTTGTGACTCCTGGCTCCGGCGGAATGAGTTTTGCGTCCAGCATGGCATTTCTGCCCCCGGTGCCTGAGCCCAGCACCTTTACCGTGCTGTGTACGGTGTCGGCAACATTCTGTTTACGCCACAGGTCGCGTGCGAACGACCGCCGCAAGACTGAGCGTCATAGTCATTGAGGAAATCATGTTATTAGCTTCACTCCTGGCCGCAACGTCTCTCGCACAAGTAGGAGGGTCGGTCGCAGACAACGTTTTGCTCGATGGTGAAAAGGCATACATGTTTCTGCCTCCGGTACCGGTCGCAGAAGGGCGGTTGGTGTCATCGGCATGGTCCGACGACGGCCAGTACCTGATTGCCGTCTCGGAGCAGACCACGATCCCGCCGAGTGCCTACCGAGAGTACTTCGAAACCGGCAAGCAGGCGAACGCGCTCACCGAGTTCAAAGTGTCGACTTTCAGCATTCGAACGGGGCGCGCGCGAGAACTGTGGAGCGGCCCCACTCGACCCAGGAGTAAGGCCGGCTGCGGGTTCTTTAGAGGCTTCGATGTCGCCATCGTCACCCTCACAGGCCCCGACTCTGCAACTACTGTGCTGCGAGTCACGCCCAGCGCGTCGAAGGTAGAGGTCGTCGAAACGCTGACCGGCGAGCCTACATTCACGATCCATAAAAACAAGATGGCAGCAATCTCTGTGGACCAGCCACCATCGGTTCGCTTTGTTCCGCCGACGGGCAACGTCTATCGTCGACAGCCGCTTTCGATGCCGGGTGGCGTCTCGTTTCGGGAGGACGGGGTCGCCGTCCTGAGTCGAGCGAAAGCGCCGGGTAAGCACCTGACCGTGCAGCCTGGCGGCGCAGAAGTTTGGGTAGACGGCCTCCCCGACTTCGGCCCGGGCTTCGACGAGAACTTCGAAACTTCGCGTTTTGTCTCACATCAGACCAAGGTGCTGGTTCCAGGTGGCCCAGAGGTTCCGCTCTTGCTCGCGCGCCTTAGAGGCGGCAAGGAGAACATCATCGTGGCGCCGGGTGTCGAGGCGATCTTCGGTGAGAACGACCTCGGCATCCTCTATGTCATGGGCGAGACGATGAGCTTTGTGCGGCCAATCGTGCAGATTTCAAAGGAAGCGTATCAAAAGCGATTAGACGCCGAGCAGCGCGCCGAAATCATGAAGAGGCTCGCTGAGATCGGCAGAGCGCTGCAGATGTATGCGGGCAGCCACAAGAACACGTTCCCGGACAAGGGCCAGCTGGAAACGGGTGCGTTGGACCCATTTTCCGCAGATCCGGTCTCAGGGACGCGACGATCGAATATGTTGAAGGGTTTCGTTTATCACGGTTTAACCGTGCGGAGCAGCTCGCCGGCTTCGACCGAGGCGGGATTTATACTTTGTCCGGGAGGCAGGGCGGTCTTGTATCAAGACGGCCACGTTGCCTTCGTGCCGGATCGGTAAGCGACCGAACGGCGATGCCGGTTTCGCCGCGCGGCAGTGCGCGAGACGTTGACAAACTGAGCGGGCGCTGAGGGTATAATCGCCGTTCGCGCCCAGAGGATGCTCTTGGCGTGCCTATGCGCTTGCCTGAGCGAGCGCGGAGACAATCACCGATGAAGGTTCGACCAAGCGTAAAGAAAATGTGCGACAAGTGCAAGATCGTGCGGCGTGAAGGCGTCGTGAGGGTCTTGTGCGTCAATCCTAAGCACAAGCAGAGGCAAGGCTAAATGGCGCGTATTGCCGGTATAGACCTGCCGCGAAACAAGAAGGTGGAGTATGCCCTCCCCTACATTTATGGAATTGGCATCGAAACATCCCGCAGAATCTGCGACCAAGCCGGCGTAGAGCGAACCAGAAAGATTTCCGAACTCAGTGACCAAGAGGTAGCACACCTCCGCGAGGTCATCGAGCGAGACTACCAAGTCGAGGGAGACCTCAAGAGGGAAGTCCAGCAAAACATCCGCCGCCTGATGGAGATTCGTTGCTATCGGGGCTTGCGGCACCGCCACGGCCTGCCGACGCGCGGCCAAAACACCCGCGGCAACGCTCGCACCCGAAAAGGGCCGAAGAAGACCGTAGCCGGAAAGAAGAAGGTAACGAAGTAACCGTATGGCTCGGAAAACGACACCAACCAAAGGCAAACAGAAGACCATCAAGGGCATCGTTCACGCAATTGCTCACGTGAAGTCTTCGTTCAACAACACGATCATCACTTTTACGGACCGGCAGGGCAATGTGATCTGCTGGTCGAGCGCAGGTAATGCGAACTTCAAGGGAAGCCGCAAGGGCACCCCGTTCGCCGCGCAAGTCGCAGCCGAATCTGCCGCGAAACGAGCGATGGATCACGGCGTCAAGCGGATCGACATTTGGGTTCGCGGCCCCGGCGGCGGACGAGAGACCGCAATCCGCGCTTTGGCAGCCAGCGGCCTCGATGTTGCCTCGGTGCGCGATGTCACGAAACTGCCGCACAACGGCTGCCGACCGCCGAAAAGACGCCGAGTCTAACAAAAAGCAACTATGTCAGTTATTTGGGAATCGAAATGCAAGCTGTGCCGCCGCGCCGGCCAAAAGCTCTTCCTCAAGGGAGAGCGATGCTACACGCGCAAGTGCCAGATCGAGCGAGAGGGCCGCAACAAGCCGCCCGGCCAGCACGGCGACGACGCGCTACGCGGCCGCAGGCTCACTGAATTCGCCGAGCAGCTTCTGGAAAAGCAGAAGCTTAAGCGCATGTATCAGCTTCGCGAAAAGCAGTTCTCCGCCTACATGGACGAAGCCGCGAGACGCCGAGGCGTCACCGGTGAGAACCTGCTGCAGCTACTCGAAACGAGGCTGGACAACGTGGTCTATCGACTGGGTTGGGCAAGCAGCCGCGGACAGGCCAGGCAGTTGGTTTCACACCGATTCTTTACCGTAAACGGACGTCGCGTCAACATCCCGAGCTTCATGGTTCGCCCGGAGGACGTTGTCGGCTTGCACGAAAGCAAGCGCGAGGGCCGGTTCATCCAGGAAGCCGTTCAGCAGGTCGCCGCAAAGCGCATTCCCGAATGGCTGGTTCTGGACGACAAATCGTTCGAAGGCAAGATGGCGCGAATGCCCGAACGGGCCGACGTGAACCTCGAGATCAACGACCAGCTTATTGTCGAATTCTATACAAGGTAACTATGACGAGCCAGATTCAGAAACTACAAAGCACAGACACTTACGGGAAGTTCGTCCTTACACCGCTCGAACGTGGCTTCGGCCAAACGATCGGCAACTCGTTGCGGCGGGTGCTGCTGGGCAGCATTCCCGGAGCAGCCGTCACAGCGATTCGAGTCGACAAGGTTCTTCACGAGTTCGCGGCGATCCCGGGCGTGAAGGAAGACATGACGGAGTTGATCCTCAACCTTCGCGAAGTGGCGATTAGGGTCAATACTCCGACGCCTCCGACGGAAGACGCCGAGCTTACGATCAATGTAAAGGGCAAGGGAAGGGTCACCGGCGCGGACATCGAATGTCCCGATTACATGGAGATCATCAATCCGGATGCCTATCTCTGTACGATCAGCGAAGCTAAGACTCATCTCAATGTCGAGCTGTTCGTGAGCTGGGGCAAGGGCTATGTTTTGCCGGACAAGCAGGAACGGTACAAGGGCACGATCGGCTTGATCCCGCTCGGCTCGCAGTTCACGCCCGTCAAAAAGGTCAACCACATCGTGGAAGCCACGCGCGTCGGCCAGCGCACGGACTACGAGCGATTGACGCTCGACGTTTGGACGTCCGGTGCGGTTACGCCCGCAGCCGCTGTCGCCCAAGCGGCGCAGATATTGATGAACGAACTCAAGCCCTTCATGGAACTTGGCGCGGGCGGCATGGAGATTTCGTTCGACGACGACTTGGAAATCGATGGCGAAGGCGACGGAACGCCGGACACGCCGCTCGAAGAACTCGATTTCAGCTTGCGGACGCTCAACGCTTTGCGACGGTCGCAAGTTGCGCATTTGAGGGACTTGCTGAAGCTTAGCGAATCGGATTTGAACTCGCTGAAGGGCTTCGGCGCAGTCGCTATGGACGAGGTACGCGAGAAGTTGCAAGAGCGCGGCCTTTCGCTGAAAGCCAAGGGCGGCAAGCACGCCGAGCCGGATGATTTGGGAGACGAAGAATGAGACATCGAGTAGACCGACGCAAGCTGGGTCTGCCCAGCGACCAACGCCGAGCGCTCTTGAACAATTTGGCCCGGCAGTTAATCCGACATGGCTACGTGCAGACGACCGAAGGTAGAGCCAAAGAGCTTCGCCGCATAGTCGAGCCGCTTGTTACGTTAGCCAAGAAGGACACTTTGGATGCCCGACGCAGGGCGCGACGTGTCTTGGTGGGCCACGGCACTGCATCGCCGGGTTACCGAAAAATCGGCTTGACGACCGATGAACTCGCCGAGAGATGTTTGATCAACGGCGAAGACTTGGTCAAGCACTTGTTCGACGTGATCGGTCCTAGGCACAAAGATCGGCCGGGTGGATACACGCGCATTACCAAGCTTGGACAGCGCCGTGGAGACGGCGCGCCGACGGCTGTTATCGAGCTCGTCGACTAAAGATATAGACAACCGACGGATCAAACTACTGATCCAATTTGACGGAACCGATTACTGCGGTTGGGCTGAACAAGCCAAGCAGCGTTCGGTTCTGGGAACCTTGAAAAGCTGCATACGAGAGATCTCGGGAGAGACCCCAGACCTGCGAGGCTGCAGCCGGACCGACTCCGGCGCGCACGCCCTAGGGATGGTGGCCGACTTCGAGACCGGCAACCCGATGCCGACCGAAAAGTGGTCGTTCGTTATGAACAGGCTGCTTCCGATCGACGTGCGGGTCGTGTCTTCATGCAAAGCGCCGATGGACTTTCACTCACGGTTCTTTGCGAGGTCGAGAGAGTACGTTTATCGTATCGCTCTGAGCGACAAAGTCGACCCGTTTCGCGCAAGATTCGTGTACGACACTTGGAGGCCGCTGGAGTTGAGGGTGATGCAAGACGCCGCACGGGACTTGCAAGGCCACCACGACTTTCGGGCGTTCGGCGAGGAGTTGGAAGGTTTGGAAAACGCGGTACGCGAAGTGAAGAAAATTAGCGTGACGAAAGTCGGTGACGAGATCAAGCTTCGAATCGAGGCAACGGCTTTTATCCGCGGGATGATGCGCAGGATAGCCGGTGGGCTTTTCGAAGTAGGATGCGGCAAAAGAACAATAGAAGATTTTCGGATCCTAACCGATCCGACGAAGCGAGACGAAGTCAAATGGCCGGTTGTGTTACCGGCGCGCGGCTTAGTCCTCGTAAAAGCTAAATATGGCCGTCGACTCCGCGACTATCGGGAGTTGGTGGCAGAAACGGACGAGTAATTTCGCCTTCCAGGCGACAAGGTACCTTCGCCCTCTGGGCGATAAAAGAGAATAAAAATGAACGCCCAAACGGCTGAAGAAACGAAAAACGAAAAGTGGTACGTCGTCGACGCGACCGGGATTCCGGTCGGTCGGCTGGCGGGCGCTGTCGCGCAGATATTGCGCGGCAAGCACAAACCCACCTTTGCCTATAACCTCGATGTCGGTGACCATGTCATCGTAATCAATGCGGGCAAAGTGAAGCTGTCGGGCAACGCAAAGCGCGACGAGTTGGTGTATCACCACACCGGCTATCCCGGAGGCATCAAGAGCATTTCGAGAGGGAAACTGCTCGATACGAAGCCGGAAAAGCTGGTCGAGCGAGCCGTCTGGGGAATGCTGCCGAAGCACAAGCTCGGACACAAGGTATTCGCGAAATTGAAAGTTTACGCCGGCGCGGACCACCCGCATGCGGCGCAGAGCCCCGAGCCTTTGAAGGTAACCCGAGACAAGTAATGGCAAAAGCAGACACGTATTACGCAACCGGTCGTCGCAAAAGCGCGATCGCCCGAGTTTGGCTCAAGCCCGGCACCGGCATGGTGACGGTGAATCAAAAGCCCATGGCCGATTATCTCGGCCGTAAAGTACTTGAAATGGTCGTCGAGAGCCCGATGAAAGCCGTCGGCCTCGATGGCAAGCTCGATATCGTCGCCGACTGCGAGGGCGGCGGCATCGCCGGCCAGGCAGGCGCCGTCAAGCTCGGCATTGCCCGGGCGATTATCGAGATGGACCCGAACTTGCGCACGCCGCTGCGCCGCACCGGATACCTCACCCGCGACCCGCGCGTGAAAGAGCGAAAGAAGTACGGCCGCAAGCGCGCGCGCCGAGGCTTCCAGTTCGTCAAGCGATAGCCTCCAGAATCAGCCTTGAACTAGCAGCCGGCGGGTTACCTGGCCGGCTGTTTCATTAGTGACGAAACGTCCAGGATGACGTTCTGCCCTGCGCCCGCAGAAACGCTCGGCACTTCGCCGTTCCACTTCTCGATCCATTCACGGGCGATGACAAGGCCGCCGCCTTGAGCCTGCAACGCCGCCGCGCTGAGTTTCGCGGCTTGGGCGGCTCCTTCGGCCCGTGTGATTTGCGTTTGCTTCTCGAGCTCCGCTTGCTGCAGCACATAGCGCTGCTTTTCCGCTTGTTGCTGCGCGACTTGCTTTTCTTCAATCGCCTTGTTGAATTCCGGAGAGAAGTCGAAATTGACGATGGATAAGCCGTTAGGCTCGACCGCGATGAAATAGGCCGCGAGCCGTTCGGATATCTCCGCTTCGACTTGGTCCTTCACCTGGGAGCGAAACTTTACAAGCTCTTCTGCTGTGAACTTAGCGGTTACCACCTTGAGCGATTCCTGCACAGCCGGGTCGATGATGCGGCTTACGTAATCTCGGCCGACGTTACGATAAAGGTCGTCGACTCGATCAGGCTCGACGTGGAAGTTGAGCGCCAAGATCGTGGTGACGATTTGCAGGTCTTTGGAGGCAGCCGACGCCTGGCTCTCCTCCTTCTGCGTCCGAACCTCGATGATCTCCGTCGAGTTGACGAACGGCACGATCAGGTGGATGCCTTCGGCGAGTTCGCCGCGTACGGCTCCGAACTGCATGAGCACGGCTCGATGTCCCGCCGGGACAATGAGGACGGAGTCTATCAAGACGCCGCCGACGATCAGGATTACCGCGATGGCTCTCGACACCCACGACCAGACGCCAAGATTTACGGCGTCGGGCGTCCGCTTGTTGAGGCCGCTGACGATGAACGAGAGGACGAGAACGACAACACCGAGTACGACGCCGAACATTTCTTATTACCTACCAACAGACGGGGTACGTTGGCTGTTGGGCGCGCGTTGCGGGCGGTCGACGCCCAGCACGGTTGGGCAGTCGATTGCCCGCCGTTGGGTAGCCTCTAAGAAAGGCCCGGGAGTGAGGGCCGGGGAGAAACATGATGAAAACGACAAGTTTTGCCGCACTACTACCGTTGCTTTTTGGGGTTAGCCAACTCGCGCACTCACAAGCCGTCGACCAGAAGCCCGGGGTGGTCGGCGTTTTTGGGACGCCCTACCGGATCGGAATCCGAAACCCACTTCAAATCAGGGTAACCAAGGCCTACTACGACGTCACGCCTCTGGACAACCTGAACGTCTCGGATGTCCTCCTGCGGACCGAGAAAGTACTGGTCGTCGAGCTCGATGTGCAGAACGCATCGGAGCGCGACCTCGATTTTCGATACTCCGCTCTCGGCGTGTATGTCGTCGATGCCGGCGGAGAGACGAAAGCCTGGCAGCGGGTGATCAAACTGCAGGCGGACGGAGCCAAAGGCGACAACCTGAGGATGACTTTGCGCCCCGCGCAGAGGGTCGCTTGCGCGGTTTCGGTGCGCGTTAGCGCAGCCGGTGAGGCGACAAAGCTGATGATCGAACGCGGCGGTGAGCCGACGGCGCCGATCGTCCGCTATGACCTCGTCGGAAAGGCCGCGCCGGTCGAAAAGATCTTT